>DATMFU010000237.1:0-16104 GCA_035556015.1 Niallia sp.
TGCCCTAATCACAAGAGGGAAACTATATAATAGACAGATTCAGAAAGCGATAGATGGACTTTTAAGTCAAATAAGAGAAGATGGGTCTGTATTAGGAGTATCGGCAGGAACTGCTATTATGCATGATGCAGTGGGCTACAAACAGGTTCCAAATAAACGATTGCAAGGTTGGGGGCAAGGACTTGCACTTGCATTCTTAGCACAACTACTCAAAAGAGATCAATGAGAGAAGTACAAGGAGAACCTGTGAATAATTGTTTTCATAGGTTCTTTTTTTAGCAAAAAAAAAAGGAAGAATATTAAGGAGGAGAAGAAGTGTTAGTTAATGAAAAGAATCGAATTAATGTCTTTTTAGCTGGAGATTCTACAATGGCTAACTGTCCAAACTTCGAGAAGCCGATGGCTGGATGGGGACAACTGTTTTCTGAATTTTTTACAGAAGAGGTACGCGTCTATAATTTTGCAAAGGGTGGAGCCAGTACGAATACTTTTATTGAGCTAGGGCATTTAGCTATTATTCTTGATTTCATTCAACCAGATGATTATTTATTTATCCAATTTGGTCATAATGATCAAAAATCATATGGAACAGAACCTTATACGACATATACTAGCAATTTAGAGAAATATATAATAGGTGCTAGAGAAAAAGGGGCCAATCCGATTTTACTTACCTCTGTTCATAGAAGAAATTTTAATGAAACAGGGGAATTAGTAAATTCATTAGGTGACTATCCTAAAGCGATGATCGAACTAGCAAGGAAATTGGAGGTTCCTCTTATTAATATGTGGGAAAAAACAGAAAAACTTTATCAATCTCTTGGACCAGAAGAGTCAAAGAAATTATTCGTATGGTTGGAAGAAAAAGAACATCCCAATTATCCAAATGGATTACAGGATAATACGCATTTTTGTGAAATGGGAGCACGAGAAATAGGGAAGCATGTCATAAAAGGAATAAAGGAATTGCAATTGCCACTCCTCACATCTATAAAAGCGATAGATTAGAGTGAACCATCTTTATTTTACTTATAAATTAGGAATAGGCAATTAGTAGTTAATCGAAAATGTATCTATTAAATAATTCGCGAAAATGGTAAAATGAGGGTGAATATAATCGGATTTGATGGTTTTATTTGTGTTTTTTTGTAATAAAATGTTTACGCTTTCATTAAGAAGATTTGGAGAATGATATGAAAAAACTAATGAAGCAAATGAAAAGCAGATATAATAACCTGAAAATTAAATATAAACTGTTTCTGCTTGTCTCATGGATTATGATTCTATCTTTTCTATTTACCTTTTTCGCGTTAAATTATGTATTCAAAACGTATGATGAACAATTATATAGTAAGTCCTCACAAGTATTAAGCACATCTTCTAATAGTTTGGAAAGTGAATTAAAGAGAATAGAAGATGTGTCCTACAATATAATCACAGACCCACAACTTCAAGAATATCTATCCTTAATTAAAATAGGCAGCAAAGATTATGAAAAACTTCAGCTTCGCACTAAAATAAACGATAAATTACTAAGCTATGTAAATAAGGAAAATTATCTTTTATCGATTAGTTTAATGGATGCAAATGGAGAGGAGTACGCAGTTGGACCGAGACTTGTGAAATTCTCCAAAGAACAAAAGAAGTATATGGTACAAACAGCACATCACTTTCACGGAAGTAATGCGTGGATTAATCCACCTAGAATTGATTATCGAATAGCAACTGCTCGAGAAATGAGAGAATATCGGGAATTAACTTTCGATTCATTAGGAACCATTGTTCTTTCTATTAATATGGAAAAACTGGTAGGTAGTATATTAGAAGGTTCAAGGAAATTGGATGGGGAATTTTTCATTGCCGATGAAAAGAGTATTTTATTTCCAAAGGATTCCAAGCATCTTCATAAACATGTTGCCGTTTATTCCAAATCTGGTTATCAAATTAAAGAAATTGACGAGAAAAAATACTTTATTGTTTATATGAAGTCCAACTATTTTAATTGGGGATATGTAAATGTCATTCCCTTTAATCAAATATTTAGTAACATTTTTCTTATAAAAACCGTTTTAATCATTATCTTTATTTTAATGTTTTTAGTAGTAACAGTATTCGGCATAAAATTCACGCGAAATATTACGATACCTATTGAAAATCTAGTAGCAAGCATGAAACATGTTAAGTTAGGAGATTTTAAAGGAGCTAAGCAGGAAGCAGAAAAAAACTTTGTTAGCCAAGATGACGAGGTAGGCAAACTACAACAAAACTTCCAAACGATGGTTCAGAAAATAGATGAACTGATTCATGAGAATTATAAAAAACAATTAACCATCAAAGAAACAGAATTTAAAGCACTACAAGCACAAATCAATCCTCACTTCTTATACAATACGTTAGAATCTATCAATTGGTTAGCAAAAGGGAATGGTCAAACACAAATATCCAGCATGGTAGAAGCACTTGGTTATTTATTGCGAAATTCCATTAGCTTGAAAAAACCGCTAGTTACAATTGAAGAAGAGCTAAATATTGTCAGTAATTATATACTCATCCAGAAATATCGCTTCGAAGAAAGATTAGATTTTCACATCGATGTCCATCCAGAACTTAATAACTGTTATATTCCAAAACTTACTATACAGCCATTAGTTGAAAATGCTATCCATTATGCTTTAGAGCCAATAATGGATGCTTGTAAAATTAGTATATATTCGATTCTTCATCCAGATTCCTTTGAATTAATAGTAGAAGATAGTGGACCTGGAATGGATGTTAACATTCTAGAAAAATTAAAAAGAGGAGAAGTAAAAACAAGGGGGCAAGGTGTTGGATTATCCAATATTAATGAAAGATTAAAACTTACATATGGAGAGGAATACGGGGTCACCATACAGAGTATAGCCAATGAAGGAACAAAAGTGATAATCGAGGTTCCGTTTGGATCTGCATAAAAAGTCTTCTGGAAACAGCAATACTATTTAACGTTTCATTTATGGAGGGGAGCATATGTATAAAATACTGTTAGTGGATGATGAGAGGATTATTACGGAAGGAATGTCAAAGGTAATCGATTGGAAGTCTCTTGGAACCTGTTTAATAGGAACTGCTAGAAATGGGGAAGAAGCACTCGAAATAATAGAGAAAGAGAATCCTCATATTGTAATAAGTGATATTAAGATGCCAATTATGAATGGACTTGAATTAGTGAGTAATGTCTATCAACGTTTTCCTGAAATTCAATTTATTCTATTAACAGGATTTAGCGAGTTTACTTATGCGAAAAAAGCAATGGAATATGGGGTTAGACATTATTTATTAAAGCCATGCAATGAAAATACAGTGATGGAAGCAATCTCTGAAATTTGTAAAGAACTCGATAAGAAAGTTAATCGTAATAGAATGATGGAAGAAATGCAGGGGATTTTGAGTAGTATCGTACCTTTTGCGAAGGAACAGATATTAAAAGAAATGCTCATCGATGAAGAGAATACAAAAGATACGGAAATCTATGAGAAGTTAATTCCAATAGAAAGAGATATCCTTACGTCTAAAGAAATTGCTATTCCATCGGAAAAAGAGGAAGAAATTTTTCACTATGATGACCAAAAATTATGCCAGTTGATTAAATCGAGTTCTTATGAAGAGGTTAGTAGGGAAATAGATAATTTTTTTAGTAATTTAAGTGAATGGCAACTAGACTTAAAAACAACAAAGTCTTATGTAATAAGGCTACTTTTCGCCATTATTCGTTTATGTGATAAACAAAAGATGAATGATTATGTAAGGAAATTAACAACACTTCTAGAATTGGACAATATTCCTCAAATTAAATCCCATACTGAAATGATAACGAAAGAGTTGGTGGAATTTTTTCAACAACAGCAAGTATCAACTGCCAAACATTCCACCATTATTAAGCGAGTATTGGCAACGGTGGATGAACATATCGGTAATCAAGATTTATCTTTACACTGGGTTGCGAATGAAAAGCTCTTTATGAATGCTGACTACCTTGGAAAGTTATTTAAAAAGGAGACTGGAATCAAGTTCTCTCATTATTTAACCAATCAACGAATGAAAATAGCAATCGAGTTAATTGAGAAGGAAACAGATGTGAAGGTTTTTGAAATTGCGAACCAAATTGGCTATGGAGAAAACCCTCAATATTTTAGTCAAGTATTCAAAAAACACACAGGCTATACTCCGTCAGAATATAAAAGGGAATCTTTACTTGGTTAGTGTAATAAAAAAAGAACCATCCATAAGACTGAAAAATCAGGAAGTCTGTTTTTTAAACATTTGTATCGGAAATTTACATTTAGAATATGTAAATAAAAATGCATAATTAAAAATGTAAACACTTACATTTTCTAAGAAGATGGATGATAAAGGGGGAGGAATAAAGATGAAGAAGTTTTTCATTATGTTGTTTACAGTCATTTTAGTATTTTCATTAGCAGCTTGTAACAGTAGTTCTTCAGGTAATGAATCAGAATCAAGTAAAGATGGTAAGGTCACACTTCGAATTGCTTGGTGGGGATCGGAACCACGACATGATTACACAATGAAAATAATTGAACTGTATGAAAAACAAAATCCAAATGTAAAGATTGAGGCAGAATATGCTGCTTGGGATGATTATTGGAAGAAATTAGCTCCTCAAGCTGCTGCTAATGAGTTACCGGATATTGTGCAAATGGATTTATCTTATTTTTCCCAATATGCTGAAAATGGACAGATCGCAGATTTAACTCCATATATCGGCAATGAAATAAAAACAGATGATATCGCTGATAACATTATCGATGGCGGTAAAATTGGTGACAAGCTATACGGTATCAATGCAGGAGTAAACGTAGTTGGTTTCCATTATGATCAAGATACACTAAAAAAAGCTGGAGTAGATTCTATTCCAGAAGATTGGACTTGGGATGATTATAAAGAAATAGCTGCTAAAGCAAAAGACGCAGGAGTCTATATGGACACTGGAATGAAAGCAGATGTATTTTTCAACTATTATTTAAGAACAAAAGGATTATCTTTATACAGTGAAGATGGTTCGACATTAGGTTATGAAGACGATCAGGAATTTATTGACTTCTTTACGATGACATCTGGTTTGGTAAAGGATAAAGCTGTTCCGACTCCAGACTACTTAGCTCAATTAAAAGGGATTGAAGATGATCCTGTTGTTACACAAGATGCAGTTGGTATTTGGCAATGGTCTAACCAATTTGTGGGATTACAACAAGTTGCGAATAGAGAGTTAGCTATTGCACCAATGCCAGGTCCTGATAGTCAAAGCGGATTATATTTAAAACCAAGTATGTTCTGGTCTATGGGGAATAACTCTAAAAATAAAGAGGAAGCTGCAAAATTCATTGACTTTATGATTAATGATATTGAGGCAAACAAATTAACTCTTGGTGAACGTGGAGTTCCTGGTTCTTCAAAAGTAAAAGAAGAATTAAAACCACTTTTATCACCAGCACAAGTACAAGTATTTGATTATGTAGATTGGGCAGAAGGAAATAGTTCTGCATTTGATGGTCCAGATCCAATTGGAGCTGGAGAAGTAATTGAAACATTAGACAGTTTATCCGAACAAATGGCTTACGGAAATATTAAAGTGAAAGACGCAGCAAAACAGTTTAGACAACAAGCAGAGAGCGTTTTAGCGAAAAATAAATAAACCCTAAAGTAGGTAGCTGGTACTTCTATCAGCTACCGAACTTTCACCCTAATGAATACTCCGAATTTTCAAACAAAATTAGATGAACGTAGAGTTTTTTAAAAGATTAGAAGCTTAAGGAAAAGGAGATGAGTAAATGAGCCTGCATGCGGTTAAGGAAGAGATTAGAACAGACATTACTATTCGTCCTGTTAATAAAAGAAAACGTCTAATAAGAGAAAATTTAGTTGGTTATGCCTTTATAAGTCCATTTATCATAGGATTTCTTGCTTTTACACTAATTCCAATCATTGCCTCTTTATATTTATCCTTTACTGATTATAACTTATTCGCTTCACCTACTTGGATAGGGTTGGAAAACTACATAAAAATGTTTACCGCAGATCCCCGCTATTGGCAATCCTTAAAAGTAACACTTATTTATGTATTTGCTGGTGTTCCATTACGACTAGCCTTTGCCTTATTAATAGCTATGTTATTAAACACCGCTTCAAAAGCAGTTGGACTATATCGAACTTTATTTTATTTACCTTCTCTTATTGGTGGCAGTGTAGCAGTAGCTATTATGTGGAGAAATGTGTTTGGAGATTTAGGAATTGTGAATATCCTACTTGATTTCTTAGGAATTCCAGTAGTTAAATGGTTTGGAAATCCATCGGCAGCTTTATGGATGCTCATATTCTTATCTATATGGCAATTTGGTTCTTCTATGTTAATCTTCTTAGCTGGTTTAAAAGGAATTCCAAAGAGTTACTATGAAGCAGCAAGTGTAGATGGAGCAAATGGCTTCCATCAGTTCTTTAAAATTACATTGCCTATGTTAAGTCCAGTTATTCTATTCAATACAGTTATGCAAACAATTGCCGCATTTATGACATTTGTTCCAGCCTTTATTATCTCAAAAGGTACTGGTGGTCCATTAGATGGAACACTTCTATATTCTCTATATCTATTTATGCAAGGTTTCGAGTTCTTCAATATGGGATATGCTTCTGCGATGGCATGGGTGATGCTAGTTATTGTTGGGATTTTAACAGCTATCATCTTTAGTACATCAAAATTCTGGGTTCATTATGAATCAGAAGGAGGTAGATAGCCATGACAGCAAAGTTTAAGTCCCCGAAATGGTGGGTGTACCATGTTCTTGTAGGTGGTTTTGCTCTATTAATGCTTTATCCCGTTATTTGGTTAGTGATGAGTTCCTTTAAACCAAGTGATACGATTTTTACAACAGCAAAGTCACTCATTCCTGATACATGGATTTTTAGCAACTTTTCAGATGGATGGAATGGGATTGGTGGAAATTCCTTTGGTATTTTCATCAAAAATACAGCGGTTCTAGTGGTTGTCACGTTGATCGGGCAAGTAATATCTTCTGCTTTTATCGCTTTTGGATTTGCTCGCTTGCAATTTAAAGGAAAAGCACTTTGGTTTGGGATTATGATGGTAACATTAATGCTTCCACATGATGTATTAATGGTACCTCAGTATATTATCTTCGCTAAACTAGGATGGTTAAATTCCATTAAGCCACTTGCGATACCGGCATACTTTGGTCATCCGTTCTTTATCTTTCTATTAGTTCAGTTCATACGAACAATACCAAGAGAATTAGACGAGGCGGCTATTATTGATGGTTGTAATACATTTAAGATCTTCACAAGAATTATTTTGCCATTAATTAAACCAGCATTAGCGACAGCAGCCATTTTCTCCTTTTATTGGACGTGGGACTCTCTATTAGGACCGGTATTGTATTTAAATAGTCCGTCCAAATATACTGTTTCGATGGCATTAAATATGTTCTTGAGTAATGAAACCGTATCGAACTGGGGAGCAATGTTTGCGATGTCAGTAGTATCGTTAATTCCAGTATTCATTATCTTCTTCATCTTCCAAAAACACGTAGTAGAAGGTATCAGTACGAGTGGATTAAAAGGATAAGATAAAAATGAATAGGTAAATGAATCCTTTGCTGTTCGTTTTAGGAGGAACTGCAGAGGATTCATAATTCATGAAAGGAGGAAAGTGAAATGAGTGGAAGAGGGTTTCTTGGGGGCTTTTATGATTTACTCGAATGGATATCAAGATTGGCATTTTTAAACATACTTTGGATTTCATTTTCCTTAATGGGATTACTAGTTTTTGGATTTTTCCCAGCGACAGTAGCGATGTTTGCCGTTGTTCGAAAATGGATGCTTCAAAAAGATGATGTGGGAATCTTTCGCACTTTTTGGGATACCTATAAAAGAGAGTTTTGGAAGAGTAACTTATTAGGACTTATTATTTCTGTTATTAGCCTAGTATTATATATTGATTTTGCTTTTATTAAAGATTCAACGAATCAATTTGTATCCATATTCTATATTCCTCTATTTATTATCACATTGATTTTTATCTGCATGCTTTTCTATATCATTCCAATTTTCGTTCATTTCAATATGAGTATGAAACAAGTATGGAAGAGTTCCTTTTTTGTGATGATTATGTATCCATTATCCACACTATATATGCTAGTAGGTAGTTTTGGAATTTGTTTTATTCTTTCTTACGCACCTCCCATTTGTCTTTTATATAGTGGGAATATTTTAGCACTATTTATTATGAAACCAGCTTGGAGAGCATTTGAAAAACTGAAGAACCATCAGACTAAACCGGATTGGACAGTTACACTGAAAAAAGGACGCATGAAGCAACTTGGATAAAAGTAAATAGAAAGGCTAAAAAAGACAAACATTTAATAGTTTGTCTTTTTTTTGTAAGCATTTAAAGGAATTTGCGATTAATTGTCGAAAAATTCAATCAAGTAAACAGAAGAATAAAAATAATAATGTGGGAAATACTATTGTTTTTAAAAGAAAGAAATTAGTATGACCTGAAAGGATAGAAAAATGAAGAAAAAAATTTGGTTTAACCAATGGTTTACAACGGTTGCACATTTTATTGATATGATTCGTTATAATTCGGATGATATTGAATTTGAAGTGTATGGAACTTCAACGAATGAGAATGCACTTTACTTAAGCTATTGTGATGTTGCATGTAAGGAACCGAGTGTATCTGGGGATGCCTATATACAATTTTGTTTAGAATTTTGTCGTACCCATTCCATTGATATATTTGTTCCTCGAAAAGAGAATGTATTCATTTCTAAAAAGCTACATCTCTTTCATGAAATAGGAGTAGAAGTGTTAGTGTGTCCAGACTCTTCCTTAATGGAAATGTTAGATGATAAAGAAGCAACCTATCGAATGATGAAAGAGCATCCTGATTTACGAAAACTTGTACATATTCCTGAATATCGAATTGTAACCAATGCAGAAGACTTTAAAGCAGCATTTAATCAATTAAAAGAGAAGGGACATCAAGTATGTTTTAAGCCAGTCATTGGAGAAGGTGGAAATGGCTATCGCCTTTTACAAGATCATGAAACAACCGTTCATGAACTGTTGAATGAAGGGGTGTCCCATAAAATGACAGTTGAACATGCATATACTATTTTAAAACAAGAGAAAGAATTTGCTCCTATTATGGTGATGGAATATTTGGATGGTCCAGAGTATAGTATTGATTGCCTTGCATATGGTGGAGAACTAATGGCAGCTATTCCAAGGAAAAAAGGAAAAGGCAGAGTGAGAGAATTAGAACAAAACGAAGAACTTCTTCATTTAGCAAGTGAAATAAATAAAGCATTAAAGATTCCTTATATCTATAATATTCAAGTGAAATATAAGGATGGACTACCAAAGTTATTAGAAATTAACCCACGAATGTCAGGTGGCCTACATTATAGTTGTTTGGCAGGAATTAATATGCCATATAAAGCAGTGAAGTTACTTCTAATGAAAAAACAAGCTATTGAATACTTTGAACCTCAGTTCGGAATAAAGGTAAGCTATTTGGAAAAAGAAGTGATTTTAAAAGAAAGAAAGCATGATTTAAAAGTGGGAATTTCATTATAAAGTACGGAATAGGAAGAAGAGGATAGTTTAGGCTATCTTTTCCTTCCTGTTTTTTTTACCTTTCGTTCTTTATAAAAAACGAAAGGTGTTGACACAGAGAACGTTTGACCTTAATATTAAACTTACAATAGAAAATAAAGGGAATTTATTCTTTATAAAGAACTGTTGTGGAGTTATTAAATAGCTATATTTTTTTACTTTTCACGTTCTTTATAAAGAACGTCTATGACATAAGGGGGAATAGGGATGAAATTAAGTCTAAGAATAAAAATAAACCATTGCTTACGACAAGCTAGAAAGTATTCTCATAAATCTAATAAGGCAAAAGGTAGTTTAGAGAGAAATCACTATTTCCAAAAATACATATATTATCAAAATCAAGTTCGTTTATTAGAAGAGAAATCGAATAGAGAAATTAGTTAATAGTATAAGTTGCGAAAATATATTAAATAGGAAATAAACGGAAAAATATACGAGTTATGTACGAAAAAAACAGAAGAAATTCTGTTTTTTTTCATTTTATATAAATATGGGGTGTGGAAAACGAAGTTAGTTATTCACTATTTTACTAACAGTCTAAATGCGTAAATGACAGTACTCCACAGGTTTATACACATTATCCACAGAAAATGCCTATAGTTATCCACAATTTTGGAAGGGTTTACTTTATTTTAAGGGTCTGAATGCTCAGACCCTAGTAAATTATCTTTTAGTTTCTTTTCTTTGTGCTGCTTTATCAGCCATTTTAAATTCACGTTGATAAGTTACAGCTTGCATACTAGATAAAGTAGATTTTTCTTTTGCTTTCAATTTTGCTGCCATAAGTATCTACATCCTTTCAAATTGTTGTACATACCTATTATTTCCTAAAATTTCATTTAGATACTTTTTCGTTGGCATAAGGTCTCCATTGTTTTTTCTATTTCGCTATAATGAAAAGAATAGCCATGTTCGAGAAGAATCTTTGGAGTAACATGTTGTCCTTTAGTAAGAAGGATGCTCATTTCTCCCAATGCCATTTTTAATGCAGGTTCTGGAATAGACAGCCAACTTGGACGACGTAAATGGTTACTAATATGCTTGCTTAATTCGTTCATTCTTACTGGATGAGGTGCTGTAAAGTTGACTGGCCCCTCTATAGTAGGGTGATTCATAATAAAAAGAAGTGCCTCTACCACATCCTCTATATGAATCCATGACACCCATTGATTCCCATTACCTATTCTTCCACCTAGAAAAATTCGATAAGGAAGTATTAACTTTGGCAGTGCCCCACCTTTATTTGATAAAATAATACCAAAGCGACAATAGACAGTACGTATCGAGTGATTAGTGGCTTTTTCAGCACAAGCTTCCCACTTGCATACCGTATTTGCTAGAAAATCGTCAGCAATTGGGCTATGTTCATCATATGATGTAGATTCTGATGTACCGTAAATGCCCACTGCACTTGCATTAAGGAGAAGTGCTGGTTTAATAGGAAGATGATCGATAATGGAAAGCAATGCTGTTGTTGCTTGGAGTCTGCTAGACATAATTTTTTGCTTTCGTTTTTTCGTCCATCTACCACTATTTAGCGGATAACCTGCTAAATTTATCACGATATCTATCTTTGGAAATTCATATGTAGGTAACTTATTGTTAAGCCAAGAAATATAATGAATAGAGGAAGTATCTTTTTTATTAGTCGTATCACGTGTTAAACAATAAATAGTATGATTGTCAGCTACTAATTTAGAGATTAGCGCTTGACCAATTAATCCGGTTCCACCGGCAATTAGGAAATTCAATAGATTCTCCTCCTTTTTATAAAATATTCAACATGATAAATTGTTTTCCTTCTATAATAAAGTAAGGATGACAAGAAGGATAGTTGAAACTAACAAATAGAAAATTTTTCTATGGATAATAGTGTAACCATTTTTATAGGAAGTAAAAGGAGAATGACAAGAGTGGTGAGAGAAATGATTATTAGCAAGATTACACGGCAAAAGGAATTGAAAGATCGCTATAATATCTTTACCCATAAAAATGGAAAAGATGAGTATGCTTTTAGTGTGGACGAGACTATATTGGTGAAATATCAGTTACGTAAAGGGATGGAATTAGACTCCTTATTATTGAATGAAATCCAATATAATGATGAAATTAGAAAAGGATACCATCGTGCCGTTAAGTACATATCGAGTGTGAAAAGAACAGTAGCAGAAGTAGAGAGTCACTTATCCTCTAAACTGGAAAATAAGGCACTTGTATCAGAAGTAATAGCCAAACTGAAAGAAATGAAGTTCTTAGATGATGAGGATTATGCCTATTCCTATGTTCGTACACAACGCAATACAACATCAAAGGGACCAGAAGTCATTAAAAGAGAATTGAGAGAAAAGGGAATAGCAGAGCCATTAATACTTGCCGCTATGGAAGAACTAAGCTATGAGGACCAGATAGAGGCCGCAGTAAGGCTTGCAGTTAAATTTCTTGATAGTAAGAAAAAAGAATCCTCCCGAATTATCTTACAAAAGCTAGAGCAGATGCTTGTAAGGAAAGGCTATACATCGGATATAATTCGAGATGTGAAAAACGCTCCTGAAGTACAGGCTTTCGATAATGATGAATTAGCTGCACTTCGCGTGCAAGGGGAAAAAGCGAGAAGAAAATATGGAAAATATACTGATTATGAATTTACTCAAAAAATGAAACAATTTTTATATCGTAAAGGGTTTACGATGGAACTTATCGAACAATATCTAAACGAACTAGAAATGGAAATGGAGTAATCAGTCCTAGTAAATCTAATTTTTTGCTCTTATTGAATGATTTTAATAAAATAAACGTGGAAGGATGGATATGATATGCTTTCTAGAAGATATAGCATGATGACGGAACATGAACTTCGTATGGAAATATCCACTTTAAATGACAAAGCAAAAAAAGCAGAGCAACTAGGTATGGTAAATGAGTATGCTGTTTTAGAGAGAAAGGCAGTGTTAGCTAAAGCATACCTGTTAAACCCAGATGATTTTATCGTAAATGAATCGTATGAAATTGATGGAGATCCAGGAGTTCTCTTTCGAATTGAATATATGAATGGTGTGTTTGCTTGGGGAAAACGGAACATAGAAGGAAGTAAAGAAGAAGGAATACCTATTTCACTTTTAAAAAGAAGATGAAAAGATAGTTAGAAAGAAATTTCTCCTTTCAATTTGATGAGCTAGTTAAAGTATCAAACAAGATACTTTAACTAGCTTCATTCTATAGTTATTTTTCTTTACGATGTGAAGAAGCCTGCATTCTTTCTTGTGGATGGGTATTAATGGTTCCATCTGCTCGCTTAGAAGCAAATTCGGATTTCGCTCTTGGTTCCCCTTCTAGTTTACTTCCATTTAAATTATCTACATTAGCCATCATTAGTACCTCCAATGTTTTCACTCTTAAGACTGTAATAAACGAAGGTTTGTTTATTACTACGGATAGTATTTGTTAATGAGTTAAAATCTATAAGTGATATAAAAAGAAAGAGGGATACAAATATGTTTGAAGCACAAAAAAAGTTAGTAGATAGATTACTTGAACTGAATGCTCATATATCAGTGGGGCAAGCTCAAGTTTGGGTAGAACTGTTATGGGAAGATTTCGAAAGTACGTATGCGAAAGCTGGAAGAGAATACCAAGGAGAACAGGTAACAGAAAAAGTAGTTAGTCAATGGATTGAAAACTATGGTGGAAGACTTCATGAATTTGTTGCCGAAAACCCAAAATATAAAGACTTCTTAGCAGATAATAAAAAGAAGCTTCATTAATTGGAATTCGTTTATCTACAAAATATAGTGAATGACTAAAGTGGAGAGGTACTAAAACTAGTACCTCTTTTGTCAGTTTGTTAAGATATCTAATTTCTTTCGGAGCTTATCTTCACTGAAAATCCATCCTGTATAGGAAGTAGTAATCGTTAAGTTTTTATCAAGATGGACAACTGCTACAAATGGATAATGTCCATTACTTCGATAACGTAAGTCAATAAAGCGAACTTGATATTGATCCTCTAGTTCTGTGACTTCCCATCTAAATACAGGAGAAAAAGATAAGAAGGCAGACAGATTTTCATCCTGTTGTGCAGCGTTAAGCACTGGTGTTGTTGGGATAGGAACTCGTTGGAACTTATCGTAAATCTCAATTTCATGCTGATGAGAGCGGCCAACATAAAAGTACTGGTCCGTCTGAACCGCAATTCGCCAGTGATTATAGCGCATCGTTGGTGAAAGGATAATCTCTTTTGCATCTGGAATCATTTCTTTGACCTTCTGTTTTACCTTTCTCTGGGTAAAAATACGAAGAAGATAATAACCAATTAATACAATAAACAGGGTTAAGAAAGTATATCCTGGATCGGTTCCAAATGCCCAAAAGATAATCGCAACAATATGCATGGCGAAAATTATCGGGTCAAATGTATTGATTATTCCTAAAGCGAGCCATTTATTAGAAAACGGTCGTAAAGCTTGTGTTCCGTAAGCGTTAAAGATATCAACAAATACATGAAGAAACACAGCAAAAAAGGTCCAAAGCCACAAATGAAGCAAATTGGCTCCAGGGAATAAAGGATAAATCACAGCTAGAATTAAAATCGGCCATAAAAGCACAGCTGGAATGGAGTGGGTTACTCCGCGGTGATTTCGTATATATACGGCATTATTCCGTAATTTTAATATCGTATCAATATCAGGAGCTTGAGAACCTATTAAGGTAGAAATCATGACACTAATGGCTGTTGCTTGACTGCCGCTAACGACAGGATCTAAAGTCGCAAGCCCACCAATGGCAACTCCCATGACAATATGTGTACCAGTATCCAAGATGGAAACCTCCTAATATAGTGGTGAATGGTAATTTATTCTATATTTACAATTAGAAATTACTTTTCAAATGAAAAAACTACAGCTTAAATAGAGTATAAAGGAAAAAAAGCGAATATGTTGTTTAGAACGTTTAATTTTATGAAATGTTCACTATTTTTTATGAGTTAGCCGTTTTTTTTGCGGCATAAATTAATTTAATAATAATTAGAAAATGTATACAATGGACAATAGCATATTTTACGAAAAACAACCCATTATTATTTCGTTCTTATATATAAAATAAGACAAAATTCTTTATTTATACTTAATTTCCGACAAAAAGATTTATCGTGATATAGTTTATCTATTCCCGAAATTGAATGTAAATAACATCTAGGAGGTTTATGGTGACAGAAGAAATCGCAAAAAAGATAGATGTAGAACAATTTAGACAAGACCTTTTACAATGGTTTGTTCAAGAACAAAGAGAATTGCCGTGGAGAAAAGATCAAGATCCATACAAGGTTTGGGTTTCGGAAATTATGCTTCAGCAAACAAAAGTGGATACGGTCATTCCTTACTTCAACCGCTTTATCGAGCAATTTCCGACAATCGAAGCTTTGTCTGATGCAGAAGAAGAGAAAGTATTAAAAGCGTGGGAAGGATTAGGTTACTACTCAAGAGCAAGAAATCTGCATAGTGCCGTGAAAGACGTTCAGGAGAACTATGGAGGAAAAGTACCTAATACCCCAGAGGAAATCTCAAAGCTTCGTGGAGTTGGTCCATATACAGCAGGAGCCATTTTAAGTATTGCATATGGTGTTCCAGAACCAGCAGTAGATGGTAATGTAATGCGAGTTCTTTCTAGAATATTATCCATATGGGAAGATATCGCCAAACCAAAAACGAGAAAAACATTTGAAGAAGCAGTTCGAGTTCTTATTTCCCATGAAAATCCTTCTTACTTTAACCAAGCATTAATGGAATTAGGAGCATTAATTTGCACGCCTACTTCTCCTTCGTGTCTTTTATGCCCAGTGAGAGAACATTGTCATGCTTTTTATGAAGGAACGGTTACAGAGTTACCTGTTAAAACGAAAGCAAAGAAACAAAGAACCCTTCAGTTAGCAGCTGTTATTTTAACAGATGAAGAGGGAAGAACATTAATTCATAAGCGTGCAGAAAATGGATTATTGGCGAACTTATGGGAATTTCCTAATATTGAGATCGTGCAAACATTAACAAGTGAACGAGCACAATTAGAAGAGAAATTACTAGACATGTATGAAGCAAAAGTAGAAGTCGGCGAAATGATTTCGAGAATAGAGCACGTCTTTTCCCATTTAGTGTGGAATATTAATGTGTATAGCGGAAAACTAATAGAACTAAAAGAAGAAAAAGAAGACTTGAAAAAAGTGAATGCAGAAGAAATCAAACCATTCCCTTTCCCAGTCTCCCATCAAAAGATGATGAAGTTTTTACCAGAACCAATCTAAGTAAAATAATCGTTTGGAAAAGGTTGATCAACAGTTAGAAAGTAGTTGATTGTAGGGTAGGCGGTGACTCCAGCGGGACAAGCGTGAAGGCCGATACACCGCAGGAGCAAAGCGACGAG
>DATMFU010000238.1:0-3366 GCA_035556015.1 Niallia sp.
CTACTTTTGGTGACGTTGGGGTTTACGGAGTTGCCGTTAAAATTGCAACAATGATTACTCTTTTAACCACTGGTATACAAATGGCCTGGAGACCTTACTCTATGAATATAAAGGATGAACCGAATGCAAAAGATATTTATGCAAAAGTTTATTATATTATTCTAGGGATTGGGATAGTTGGGTTATTGGCAATTGCCTCAGTCTCTCCCTTTATTGTGCAGATACTTGCTCCGCAAGAGGGTTATCGTGAGGCTGCCAATTATGTGGCGCTACTTAGCCTAGGATCATTTTTAAGTTTTTATTACTTAATCATATCAGTCGGTCTTTTTTTAGAGGAGAAGACAGCAATTGTCTCTAAATATGTAGGTATTTCTGCGGGTATTTCAATCGTTCTAAATCTTTTGTTAATTCCGTATTTTAAAATTTGGGGTGCAACAGCTGCGTTGGTGATATCGTTTGTTTTTGTTAACATATTCATCTTCAAAAAAAGTCAAGAAGTATATTATGTACCGGTATCAATAAGGAAGCTTGTTGGGGTACTAATCAATGGTTGTATAGGGATATTAGCAATCGTAATGATTTATATAAATGATTTAAATATAATTTTTATTCTAATCCCATGGATTTACGTTTTCTTTTCTTTTTATGTAATGGGGTTCCATAAAATGGCATTAAGAATGGTGAGGGGAGGATAAAAGGGTTATGTTGTATATTATTATTTGGACAGCAGTATTGATTTGTTCAATCATCATGTTTAAAAAAGTTTCAGGTTCACTTTCTTTGTTAAAACCAAATTTAATATCGCTTTCCTTTTATTACTCCCTCTTATTTTCGAGTTTTATAGGATCGCTTTTAATCGTACTTAATATCGATGATAATTATATGATAGATCGCATTAATAACCCTGAGGTGCGAATGATAGGGTTTTTTTGGATCTGTTTCATCATGATTGTATTTCCTTTATCGATGTTAATTATATCTAAATTATGCAATTTTAATGCAAGAGAAGAGCTAAATACTTTTTTAGAATGTAAAATTATTACTCCAAAAGATCAGGAAAAGGATTTTTTCTTTGTTTTTGTCGTACTATCGGTTATCTCTGTTGCGTCTGTTTTTTATACATTAATTTCGGTAGAATCTATTCCAATTTTTGAGATGCTGCTTGGGAATGATAATTTAGCCCAGCTTAGAATTGATGCATCTCATAATTTTACGGGGAATATTTACATAAAAAATATTTTTGCTTTAAACTTTACACCTGTACTTGCTCTTGTTGCGTATGTGTATTCTGTTAATAGCAATAAAAGAAGATGGAGATTTCTTTTTGTCATATTATTAATTATGAGTGTCATGATCAATATCTATGATTTACAAAAAGCACCGATTTTCTTTTTTATTTTAATGTTCCTTTTAGTGAATATCTATATTGGTAAAATAAAATTAAATGTAAAGAAAGTCATTATCATGTTCACCTTTGCTGTGAGTTTGGTAATTATATTATATGTGTTTGTTCAAGGGGTCACTTCCGTTGAAGAGTACTTAACTTATAAAAGTGGACCTATTGGACGTATTATACTCTCACAAATAGCTCCTTTTTATTTACACTTAGACATGTTTGGAGATACAGCAGCATTTTTAAATGGGAGATCCCTCCCTGGATTACTCCTAAGTTTATACGATCTAGAACAAGTGAGATCAGCCAAATTAGTTATGGATGAGTATTTCCCGGAGAGAGTAGAACAAGGGATAGCTGGTGTTTTAAATACCCTTTATGCTGGAGAGGCTTTTGCAAACTTCGGATACAAAGGTATATTCTTTGGGACGATTTATATTGCTGTAATTATACAGGTAATCTATATTGTTTTTATACGTTTGCCTAAGCATCCAATAATAATTGGTGTATTCGTTTATTTTACTGTAAACATTCCACGTGTCCTTGTTGGTGGATTTACTGACTTTCTATTTAATCCGATTTGGATCATTGTTGTTAGTGTTCTATTAGGGAGTCTATTGATGATTGTAGTAAAGAAGGATTTAGTTAATGGATTCAGAGGATTTAAAGAGCCCCAAAATAATTAATTATAAAAAAGGCGCAAATCATTTGATTTGCGCCTTTTTTTCTTAACATTACTCAATTGTTGTTGAGTTTGATTCTGTTAAACCAAGGTGTGTTTTTAACTCCAGTTTTAAGTCTTCAAGAGCTTCATCATCTGCCTTAAAGTAGTATACTCCACCTTGATAATCATCTTCACCTTCTATAGTCATTTTCTCTATATCAGCGGAGCTAAAGTTTTTATATTTTTGTTGTATTCCAAGAGCATCACTAATTACCATGTTTGTTTCAACATTTTGTGCAATATGTTCAGCAATATCATCTATCTTAAGTAAATTAGTGGGAGACATTAATCTGTCCACTGATGCTGCTAAAATTTGCTGTTGACGCTCGTTTCGACCAAAATCTCCACGTGGGTCCCTTTTTCTCATTCTGGCATAGGCTAATGCTTCTTCTCCATCTAATTGCATTTCACCTTCTGAAAAATAAATTCTTTCGTTTGTTTCGTCGCTTTTTTCCCAGAAATCAAATGGAACATCAACAGTTATTCCGCCTATTTCATCAATAACGTCTTTAAATGCATTGAAATTAACTGTTGCGTAATAATCAATAGGGATATCTAAAAAATTTTCAACAGTTTCAATTGTGGATTCTTTCCCTCCAAAAACGTAAGCATGATTTATTTTATCATTCTCACCTTTTTCCTCTATATATACTTCAGTGTCACGAGGTATACTTAAAAGCTTCATTGTTTTTGTATCAGGATTTAGAGTTGCGACCAATAATGAATCTGTTCTACCATTACTTCCACCACTTGAATAATCTTCGATTCCCATTAATAATATAGAGATAGGGTCTTTACCAGCAGATACTTCAACATCTCTTAGTTTTGATTTCGATCCTCTGTCTAATTCACTATATGATTCGTCTGCGGCTTGAATTGTTTTATAAGCAAGGTACCCCATATAACCACCGATACAAAGGAATATGAAAAGAAAAAGAAATAATAGTCTTTTTATTATGTTTTTCTTCCTCTTTTTCACTCTCTTCATTTCTTTTCTATTCATAAAGTTTCTCCTCTAAAATTAAATTTGGACATCTTCCTCCAAGTACACAACATCACCCTCTGAAATGTCACCCTTGCCATTCGTCAGCTCTGTCATCCACTCGATAAAGTCTGTCTTTTTCTCTTCTTCTACATAGGCTTCCACATTTACGTCATTTAAATAGTGGATTTCCTTTAATAAATATGTGGAAGATCGTAATTCATTTTCCACTTTCCCCAGCCATGTATAGTCAATGTTTGTGTTCAT
>DATMFU010000239.1:0-17517 GCA_035556015.1 Niallia sp.
CATTTTCCAAAAGATATGTGGTGGGGTCTACCCTTTTTCAGGAGAAAACCTCAAGTACGACTGATATAGTTTCTTTTTTAGCTGACATAAAATAAATCATGACTGTTCCATTAACAGGTAGCTGCTTCTTATCCAAATGAACTTGAACAGTAAAGTTACCATTTACGACCTTTAGATTTTGATTAGATATAAATTCTTGGTGTCCATCTTCTACGGTGTAAAAAATGGGATACTCAGAGAATACTTTTCCTTTCACTTCATACATTCCTTTTTCACCTGAGACACTTATCTGTTGAATCCACTCTGTTTGTTCCATTGCTTTCTCTGGTAATCCACCCATCAAATTAATGAAAATACATACAAGAATTACAGCAAGTCCCTTTTTCAATGGAATATCTCCTTTATTCTTTTCTAAAGAATCCAAGTACGGCATTGGTTTGTACTACATTCGTAAACGCCTCTGGATCCACCTCTTTAATAATTCTCTCGATATCATAAAGTTCATATCTAGTAATTACTATCATAAGCATTTCTTTTGATTCGTTAGAGAATGCCCCTCTAGCAGGCAAGATGGTAATTCCTCTAACAAGTTTATTATGGATAGCTTGTTTTAATTCATTCGTCTTCTTCGTTACTATCATGACCGTTAACTTTTGATTATTAGTGTGTATCGTGTCAATTACACGGGTCGCCGCATAAAGGTTTACTAATGTATAAAGAGCCTTTTCCCAGCCATAAATAGCACCTGCTGTTATAATAATAATTCCATTCAAGATAAAGAAATAAGTTCCTACTGGCTTATCTTGAACCCTTGATAGGATCATCGCAATAATATCCATTCCTCCAGTAGAGGCCCCCATTTTCAATGTTATTCCTACACCAACAGCAGCAATAACACCACCAAATACGGCATTTAATAAGATATCATCTGAATAACTAGTTACTGGAATTATTTCAAGAAATAAAGACATACACACTACACTAAAAAAACTAAAACAAGTAAACGACTTCCCTACTTTAATCCATCCCAGTATGGCAACAGGCACATTTAGCAAGAATAAAAGAATCCCTGTGGAAATGGGACTTACACTAGCTACTAGCTGTGCAACACCTGCAAACCCGCTTGAATATACATCCGCAGGTATTAAGAAAAAATTTAAGGCAATGGCATTTAATAGTGCTCCAATAATTACAATAATTATTTTTTTTGTTAATGACCAATACATATTTATTTATCCTCCATTAAGTAGTAATTTTTGCTAATTTTTCAGTTTCTATTCATTGTTTTTTAACAGTAAATTTAATACACTACTTGTGGGGAAATTCTTTATTTTAGTGTATAATTGGTACGATTTAATGAATATCAGGAATCAATATACCATAAAATTAAATTAAATTTGTTGATTTTATAAAAATTAGAAAGAAGTTGAATAATTATGACAGTGAGAATCCTAGCCGACAGTGCTTGTGACTTACCTTTATCTTATTATGATGACCATGATGTCGTTTTATTACCATTGAAAGTGAACTTAGATGGAGAAGAATATTTAGATCAAAAAACAATTTCACCAAGTACCGTTTTTGATGCTATTCGAAATGGACAAGTACCAAAAACATCTCAAGTGTCTCCTGCTACGTATAAAGAAGCTTTTACTTCTTTAGCACAGAAAAAAGAGCAAGGATTATATATCGCTTTTTCTTCCGAACTTTCTGGAACATATCAAACAGCAGTAATGATTTCGGAACAAGTAAAAGAAGAATACCCAGATTTTGACCTAACAATCATTAATAGCAAATGTGCTTCTATCGGTTGTGGTTTAATTATTAAAGAAATCGTTAAACTTCGAGACCAAGGTGCCACTTTAGAAGAATTGATTTCTGCTGCAGAATACTTATGTAAACATATGGAACATTTATTTACAGTAGAGGATCTTGATTACTTAGCAAAAGGTGGAAGAGTTTCTAAAGCTTCTGCATTCGTAGGTGGACTTTTAAATATTAAACCACTTCTACATGTGGAAGATGGAAAATTAGTTCCATTAGAAAAATTAAGAGGCAAAAAGAAACTCCTTAAACGAATGTTGGAGTTAATGGAAGAACGCGGTGACCAATTAGAAAAGCAAGTAATCGGTATCGTTCATGGTGATGATGAAGCGAATGCAATAGAAGTTAAAGAAATGATTAAAGAAAAATTCCAGCCAATAGATGTGGAAATTTACTCCATAGGAGCAACCATTGGATCTCATACCGGTACTGGAACAATCGGTATCTTTTTCTTAAATCAATTGAAAGCTTAACAAGGGCTAAAGGTATAAGCATAATATTACATCTTTCAGACATACTAATACTGTTCTCAAAAAGAACATTAGACTTAAGTTTGAAAGGAGTATTACCATGCCACATACTTCTGATAATGATAAAAAAGCAAAAGACAATAACGCTCTACGTCATGAAAAGAACATGATGAGAGAGAAAAACCGTAAAAACGGTAAGTTTCAATATAGTAAAAAAACCGATCATCTATAATGACAATGCAAAGACACCCAAAATTAAATTTGGGTGTTTTTTGTTCTGTATGCTTTTTAGTTTGCATCAAAGCCCTTTTGGTGTTTTCAACTTGGAAAAGGGCTTTGAGGCTCTCTCTCATTTCCCTTTTTACTGCTTCACACTCACAAAAGGGCTTTGATCGATCAGACATTCTTATAAAAAAAGGAAATTTTATTAACATAACTTCCAAAAGAACCTTACTTCTCTTCCTTCTTAAGATAAGTCCACCCTTCTTCTTGATACACCTTATTTTCCTTCATCAATTTTCCTAGAGCTCGTTTAAAGGAACCTTTACTTAGATTAAATCGTTCTTTAATATCTTCAGGCATACTTTTATCTCCATAAGGCATAGCACCATTACGTGTAATCAGGTAATCCAATATTTGCTGTGCATCTTGATCAAGTGCTTCTTCTTTTCTCGGTAATAAAGAAACATTAACCGTTCCATCCGGTTTCACGTCGATTATGCGCCCATTTACCTTTTCTCCAAGTCTTGGTTCTCTGCCTCGTTCAGATTCATGAATAAATCCTTTAAAGCCTTCAGCTGTGTAAATCCAACTTCCTACCTTAGCAGTTCGGTAAATATATCCATGAATATTTTTGTTATAGTCTTCTCTTGTGGCTTTTGTAGAAAGCTCTTCTATAATTGGATCTGTTGCAGGTTTAACATATAAAAAATTATTTTTATTAACCTTTAACGTAATATATAACATATCACCAATCTCTGGCCAAACTTCCTCATGTACTGGTAAGTCATCTTCACCTAATAGCATATCTTTTTTTAAGCCAATATCAAAAAAGCAACCAATATCTTCTCTCTTATCTGTTACTTTCACCCAGTCGTATTTTCCTACTGCTATTGACGGAATATTGGTGCTGGAACATGCTCGACCTTGGGAGTCAGTATATATAAATACTCTAACATCGTCCCCTACTTCAAATTCTTGATCCGTTTCACTAAAATGAAGAAGCACATCTTCTCCCTCTTCTTCAATCGTTAAAAAATAACCAAAACTTGCAATCCTTGCTACTGTTAATATCTCTACTGTACCGATATAGTCTCTTAATGCCATTATTGATTCCTCCTACATTTCTTTCTACTTAGGTTTCATCTATATTCTTCTATAAGTATCTTCGTTTAATATTCCCTATTCTTGAATAATCAATGTCCAAAGTTGTTACAACTGCTATATTTTACTATAATACAAGCATAAAGGAAATGGGACCAAACTGTAATAACAGTAAGTCTCACATTTTTAGGAGGTCATTATGGCAAAAGAAAGTTCATTTGATATCGTATCGAAAGTTGATTTTTCTGAAGTAACAAATGCTGTGCAACTAGCTTTGAAAGAAATACAAAATCGATATGATTTTAAAGGAAGTAAAAGTAATATTTCATTAGACAAAGAAGAGCTAGTGCTTATTTCAGATGATGAATATAAATTAGAACAGCTTAAAGATGTACTCATTAGTAAAATGTTTAAGCGTGGCATTCCAATTAAGAATCTTGATTATGGCAAGATTGAAGGGGCTTCTGGAGGAACAGTTCGTCAAAGAGCTAAGCTAATGCAAGGTATTGATAAAGAAAATGCAAAAATTATTAATACACTTATAAAAAATAGTGGTTTAAAAATAAAAAGCCAACTTCAAGATGATCAAATTCGCGTTACTGCAAAAAGTAGAGATGATCTTCAAAAAATTATCGCTGCAGTGAAAGACGAGTCAAAAATCTCTATTGATGTTCAATTTGTAAATTACCGCTAGTAATAAGGGATGGAACCTATAAGGCTCCATTCCTTTTTATTTTCCATTTAAACACTCCTATTTTTTCCATGTTTATTAGGATGAATTAGGGAAAAATAACAAACATGCAAATTAAAAAAAGGAGTGGATATTTATGAGTAATAATCAAAAGGTTGAACAAACATTTCCTCCACAACACCAAGATCAGCAACCGGGAATTCAATCAGAAATGAATCCGTTACCTAAAGAAGTGGATCCTAATTATAAGGGATCAGGTAAATTAGATGGCAAGGTAGCCATTATAACAGGTGGGGATAGCGGTATTGGACGTTCGGTAGCTGCTTATTATGCAAAGGAAGGCGCAGATGTAGTTATTGTTTATCTAAATGAACATGATGATGCCCAAAAGACAAAAGAACTAGTAGAAAAAGAAGGGAGAAAATGTTTAACCATTGATGGGGATATCGGTGATGAAACTTTTTGTAATAAAGTAGTGGAGAAAACTGTTGCAGAATTCGGCAAGGTTAATATCCTTGTTAATAATGCAGCAGAGCAGCACCCTCAAAATTCTTTATTAGATATAACAGCAGAACAATTAGAAAAAACATTCCGTACAAACATTTTCTCCATGTTCTATTTAACAAAAGCAACGCTACCTCATTTGTCTAAGGGAGATACCATCATTAACACAACATCCATTACGGCTTATAAAGGAAATGAAACGTTAATTGATTATTCTTCAACAAAAGGGGCTATTACTTCCTTCACCCGTTCTCTTTCTCAGTCTATAGCAACTCAAGGGATACGCGTAAATGGAGTAGCACCTGGACCTATATGGACTCCACTTATTCCATCTACCTTTGATAGTCAAAAGGTTGCTTCATTCGGTGCAGATACACCGTTTAAACGAGCAGGACAACCTTCTGAATTAGCACCTGCTTATGTCTATCTAGCAAGCGATGATTCTTCTTACGTAACTGGACAAATAATCCATATAAATGGTGGACATATTGTAAATGGATAAAATACAGAGCAAGAAAAAGGTTCACCTTTAGGTGGACCTTTTTTTAATGTTTCTAAATTAACACGCCCCCTTTTAAAATCTCCTCGAACTGTCAAGAATAGTGAAAAGTATTCTTTGACAAGAACAAAGGGAGATGTACTGTTATGATTGATTTAACTTCGATTTATCATAGATGTGGTGATAATTATTGCTATTTACTTAATGCAGAAACACTTCAAATACGTATTCGTACGAAAAAGGATAATATTAACCAAATTGAGTTAATTTATGGAGATCCCTATCATATTGTTGATTACGTTTGGGTTTCCAATCGAAAAGAAATGAAAAAGGTTGGAAGTGATTCCCTCTTTGACTATTGGCAATGTACTTTAACAAACCAAAAAAGGATACGTTATGGATTTATATTAAAATCTGGAGACCAACAAGTAACTTATACGGAGAAAGGTATTTATGCCTTTATCCCTGAAGATATAGGATTTTATTTTTGTATGCCATATTTACATAAAAAGGATGTATTCTCTCCCCCTTCATGGGTAAAGGAGACTATCTGGTACCAAATTTTCCCTGAAAGATTTCGGAATGGAAATCCAAGTCTAAACCCGGAACATACAATACCTTGGGGACAAGAAGAACCTAATCTTTGGAATTTTTTTGGAGGAGACTTCCAAGGAATAATCGATTCGATAGATTATCTTTGTGATTTAGGGATAAATGGCATTTATTTAACTCCTATTTTCCACGCTAAAAGTAATCATAAATACGATACAATAGACTATTTAAAAGTGGATCCACATTTTGGAGATACTGAATTGCTAAAAAAACTCGTCCATATATGTCATGATCGTGGTATCCGAGTAATGCTAGACGCTGTCTTTAATCATTGTGGCTATTATTTCCCTCCTTTTCAAGATGTTCTTGAAAGAGGAGAAGAATCTCGTTATAAAGATTGGTTTCATATAAATGGTTTCCCGTTAAAAGAGAACGGCCAAGTAAATTATGATACATTTGGATTTTATGAGGAAATGCCTAAATTCAATACTGCTAATCCGGAAGTAAAAAAATATCTGTTAAATGTGGCAAAACATTGGATAACAGAATGTGATATTGATGGCTGGAGATTAGATGTAGCGAATGAAGTAGACCATGACTTTTGGAGAGAGTTTCGTAAAGTAGTTAAAAGTACAAAACCTGATCTATTTATCTTAGGTGAAATTTGGCACGATTCTTTGCCATGGTTACGAGGAGATCAATTTGATTCTGTCATGAACTATCCTTTGTTAGCAAAATCTTTACAGTTTTTTGCCTATGATATGATTTCTTCTCAACAATTTATAGAAGACATGACGAAAAACCTATATGCTTATCCTAGTACAGTTAGTTCCGTGTTATTTAATATAGTTGGCAGCCATGACACGCCAAGGGTATTACATGAATGTAACTACCGAAAAGAGCGAGTAAAATTGCTATTTACCTTTTTAATGACCTTCCCAGGTTCTCCTTGTATTTATTATGGAGATGAAATAGGACTAGGAGGTAGCAGTGATCCTGGCTGTAGAAAGTGTATGCCTTGGAATATCCACGAACAAGATCTCGATTTAAAATCCTATATTAAAAGGCTCATACAATTAAGAAAACAAAGTATGTTGGTTGCTAGTGATAGTGAGTTTTATTTCTTACCATCTTCTCCTTCTTGTCTTGCCTATTATTCTAAAAAAGATGGAGAAATACTTCTTACCGTTATTAATAAAGGTGCCGAAGAAACCCATTTTCTACTTCCTTTTCCTCTTCGTGGGAAAAAAATCTCTATACTGCTAACAGAAGAAGAATATGCAGCAGAGTCCGATGATCTTGCAGTAACCCTTGGTCCATATGAAAGTAGTATTCTTCATTTTGATATGAATTATGAATTTATATCAACCCGATAAATTTTCACTGAAGCTTTTTCACCCATTTTTTCTATAGATGCATAAAGAAGGACTTTATTAAAAGAGTTCTTCTTTTTCTTTTCCCAAAAATAATCATTGTGCCACGGAACAAATTCTACTATGATTTACTATTATATTCATTACAGAAATTTCGGGGGGAAAAAAGTGAATCAGCAATCATCCAAATCTATTGGGTTGCCATTATTAATATCTATTATTGCTATTTCGTTTTCAGCCATTTTTGTTAAATGGTCAGATGCACCAGCAACCATTTTAAGTATGTATCGAATGTGGCTTGCATGTCTCCTGATGTTACCTATGGTAATTAAACATAGAAAAGATTATAAAAAGCTCCATAAACAAGATTGGTCTTCTTTATTTTTCTCAGGAACATTCCTTGCTTTACACTTTGCATTGTGGTTTAGTTCTTTAAAATTCACCACTGTTGCCAGCTCAACCATTCTCTTAGCTTTACAGCCTATTATTTCTTTACTGGGGGGCTTTCTTTTCTTTAAAGAACGAACTTCCACGCAAGCTATACTGACAATGGGTATAGCCATTATTGGTTCGATGATGATTGGCTGGGGAGATATTGGATTAAGTAGCAAAGCTATATTAGGAGATTTCCTTTCCTTTTTAAGTGTTATCGCCGTAGTTGGTTACTTGTTAATCGGCCAAAATATCATCAAGAAGATGACCCATTGGATTTATTCTTTTACCGTTTTCTTTTTTGCTGCATGTATGTTAACCATATATAATCTTCTTTCTGGGCAGCCACTTACCGGGTATTCTTCTAGGGAATGGGGAATTTTCCTCTTGCTTGCAGTTGTGCCAACAATAGCCCATGTAATTAATAATTGGTTATTAAATTATGTGAATGCTACAACAATCTCAATGAGTATTTTAGGGGAACCTGTTGGAGCAACAATTCTAGCTGTTATTCTACTAAATGAAAAACTAGTAACTTGGCAAATAGTTGGTGGTTTACTTGTGTTAGCAGGAGTATTTTTCTTCCTTGTCCAAAAACAGAAACCAGTTATAAGTAGTAAAGAAGAAGCTATGTAATATAGTCCCCTATGATAGGGGACTATTCCTTTTTTGGGAATAATAAATCAGATTTCCACAAATAATATACTGGAAATTTTTATTCATAAAGGGAGAGCATTAAATGTTAAAAGAAAATATCTCATTGAGTCAATTAACAGCAATTATTATAGGATTTGACCTAGGAAGCTCCCTTGTAATTGTAATGGGACTGAATGCAAAAGAAGATGCATGGATTGTAGTATTACTTTCCTCTTTTATAGGAGTTATCCTTTCTTTGTTCTTTTTTTCCATAAATGAACATGCCCCAGGAAAGAACCTATTTGAGATATTTGAATTTTGTTTCAATCGTCCGATCGCCATATTTTTATCCATTCTTTATCTAATCTATTTTCTTTATATTAGCTGTAGAATTGTCAGAGATTTCGGAGAACTATCAACAACATTTATTTTACCTGTAACTCCTATTGAAATAATCATATTTAGTCTTGTAATGGTAATAGGGTATATTCTTTACCTTGGTCTCGAAGTATTAGCCAGAACAACAGAGATTTTCACACCCTATTCCTTTTTATTTCTATTGTTACTCGTTGTTGCTCTTCTTGCTAGTGGCCATCTCTCCATTACAAAAGCACTTCCTATGCTCGCGAAGGGAATCTATCCTATTACCACTAGTCTATTTCCTTATGAAATAAATCGACCATGGGGAGAACTAGTTGTATTCACATGCATCTTCCCTTATTTAACTAAGTTTAAAGAAAGTAAAGGATTTGTTATCCTATCGGTAGTTATTTCTGGTTTGCTCTTAACTTTAGCAACCTTTATTATTACCGTTTCCCTTGGTCCTACTATGGCTAGTAGAGCTTCCTTTCCACTTTTAAGCGCCACTAGGCTTATCTCATTAGCTGATTTCATTGAACGAATTGATGCACTTGCTCTTTTTATCATTACACTAGGAATTATCGTTAAAGGATCCATTTTCACCTTTGCTGCCTTAAAAGGATTAGAATATATCTTCCGGATACCTTATCGATATTTTGTGGGGCCAGTTATCTGTACCATCTCTATGTTCGCTGTATTTATCAGTAAAAGTTATATCGATCATATAAATGAGGCATTCTATGTCATTCCTTTTTTAATACATATGCCTTTACAATTCATCATTCCTAGCTTTTTACTTTTTTTACTTCTTCTAAAAAAATTGAGAAATACGCAGCAAGCAAAAAAAATGGGGTAACTGTTTATACAGTCCCCATCGATACTTAATCCACAATATTAATATTATAATCTTTAAACCAATGATGCATTTGCACTAAATGTGCTAATAATTGTGGACCTGTCATCAATTGGCCAAACCATGGTTCTTTAAAAGCAGATCCCTGTGTTTCCATAATATTGTTCAATTGATCTTTATCAAAAAACTCATATAATGCCGAGCTCTTTTCATCTAATGCAGATTTAAGCATTTCAGTAACGGTCTTTGTATAAACAGGATTATGTGTTTTTGGGTATGGACTTTTTTTGCGGTAAAGAACCTCTTCTGGAAGAATACCTTCTAATGCTTTACGCAGTAATCCTTTTTCTCTTCCCATATAATTTTTCATTTCCCAAGGCACATTCCAAACATATTCTACCATTCGATGATCAGCAAATGGTACCCTTACTTCTAAACTTGCCCCCATACTCATTCTATCCTTACGCTCTAATAAGGTTGTCATAAACCATAACTGATTTAAATAGAATAGTTCTCTTCGCTTAGCATCTTCTTTGCTTTCTCCTGCTAATTTAGGTGTTTCAGCTATCGTTTGCTGGTATTTATCCATCATGTATTCTTTTAAATTTAATCTACTACTCCATGAATCTTTTAATAACTTTTGGCGTTCCTCTATAGAACGCATCCATGGGAATCCACCTCTTTGTAAATCTGCTTCCCTTCTGAACCATGGGTAGCCCCCGAAGATTTCATCTGCACACTCTCCAGATAAACTAACTACAAAGTCCTTCTTAATTTCTCTACAAAACCATAATAAGGAGGAATCCACATCAGCCATTCCAGGAACATCTCTAACAGTTACTGCTTCATGTAGAAAATTCGCTAATGTTTC
This sequence comes from Niallia sp., assembly GCA_035556015.1. Lineage (GTDB taxonomy): Bacteria > Bacillota > Bacilli > Bacillales > Cytobacillaceae > Niallia. The sequence goes on from DATMFU010000239.1 coordinate 10,389, forward strand.
TTGCGTTATCACACAATTATGATGGATGGTGCCAAAAGTATCTGTCATCTTTTTTATATAGACACCATCGGAATTTGGTTGAAATTCATTTGCTTTAAAAAACTTATCATTGCCTTCGTAATCAATAGAATACGTATGAAGTGGGCCTTTCCCATTTTTCGCATATTCATTTGAAGCGATGGCTGTAATAGCACTAGAGTCAACACCACCAGAAAGAAATGTACTAAGTGGTACATCTGAAACTAACTGTCTTTTAACGGCATCTTGAAATAAAAAACGTACCTTTTCTACTGTTTCATCAAAGGTATCTTTATGTTCTTCACTTTGTACATTCCAATAACGCCAAACTTTCAAACCATCTTGGGAGAATTTTAGAGCATGACCTGGTCGTAGCTCCTTTATTCCTCTAAATATTCCATTTCCCGGTGTATGGGAAGGTCCAAGTGCAAATACTTCTGCTAATCCTTCTCTGTCTAATTCTGCTTTTACCCCTGGATGAGCAAGCAGTGCTTTTATTTCAGATCCAAAAATAAAACTTGATCCTACTTCTGAATAAAAAAGAGGTTTAACTCCTAATCGATCTCTTCCAATAAATAAAGAATGACGTTTTTCATCCCAAACTGCGAATGCGAATATCCCATTTAAGTAAGAAAGGCACTCTTCTCCCCATTCTATATAAGAAGTAAGTAAAACTTCTGTATCAGAATGACCTTGAAATGAATATCCTTTTATTAGTAATTCTTTTCTTATGTCTTCCGTATTATAGAGCTCACCATTATAACAAATGGTATAATGATATCCTTGCTTTTCCTTCGTCATTGGTTGAACTCCATTTAACGGATCTACTACTACTAATCGTTTATGACCAAACCCGGCATGTAGTTGAGTCCATATATTTGTATCATCTGGACCTCTTTTCGCCAAGGTTTCTGCCATTGCTGATAAAACTTCCGATTCTTTTCTTAAATCTTTTTTGTAATCAATCCATCCAGTTATTCCACACATAAATCATCATCCTTTCTTTTGTGGAACTAGTGATATGAAGTATCTTATGCACTAAACAAAAAATGGTTATTTGTCCATAGGAAGTCTGTTTAGGAATTTTCAAAAGGGTATGTAAAAGCTTAGGGACTAAAATAGAGGGATAGCAAGAAAGAAAAGAGATTTTATCAGCAGCGATATTGCTTTAAAAATATTTTATTTTTCATCATTCAATATGCTTTACCTAAAATAATCGTTTACTTGAAGATTATCTTTTTTAAAAAAATCAAGAAAAAAAAGTTTATGTTATAAAAGTTTGGTTATCTGTCTAAAAAGAATCTATGGAAGTGTATTTTGGGAGGTTTACCGATGAATAATCCGCAAAGAGCAAAACTTATTGAATTTCAAACCCGTGCCTTTACAAAAGGGTCGGTCGAATATATTAATGAACAATGGATTTTTTTTGATGAGGAAACAGAAGAAGCTTCCATGCTGGAGGAATACATCCATCAAGAAATAGAAGTTTTCTCTTTCAATAGGTGGCGTAAAGGCATCTTATTAGAAGATGGGAAAGTAAATACCTCTGGTTCCCTTTACTTTCTTCGGAATGAAGATACCATTCGAATCAGAAAACATCTTGTTTACGCATTAGAGGAATTATTAAATGAACTAAGTGACGACAGCTTCTATCAATTTATCACCACCTTAAATTCCATGAAATTCTCTATTTATGACTGTATATACTGTTATAACCACCTAAATTTTTTAAGAGGAGAAACGAGAAAAAATGGAGTGAATATGATGATTTTTGATAATGAAGAAGGGTTATGTAGCGTCAATCATCATTTCTTTTATAATAAAAAACAAACAGATCGTTTTGAATTTACGTTGAATACTGGTAAACGAATGATTGTAGAAAAGCTGTCTTCTTAAGACAGCTTTTCTTAGTTTGTTTAAAGGTTCTTCCAGCCATATACTACTTCTTTTAACTTTTCCCCACCTATATTTGTATCCTCTTTCCCTATTATCTTTCCACCACTAGCCTCGTAAAACTGACAAGCAGTATTATCTTCAAAGGCAAAAGTAATCATACTATCTATATTCCTGTCCTTTAAGAATTGCCGTACATGATGAAAGAGTAATGTACCAATTCCTTTTCCTTGATATTCCTTTAAAATATATATGGCGTAAAGCTCTCCTTTATAACCAGGATAATCCCCGCTTCTTTCTTTTCCGCCATTTGCAAAACCGATAATCTTTCCATTTTCCTCTTCTGCCACAAACACACTTCCATTTGGAATTACTGTATTCCAAAGCTCTTCTCTCTCTTCATAAGAAAGTGTTTCTAGGTATGCGTCTGGGACAATTCCTTTATATGTACTAAGCCAACTATCCACATGTACTTTTGCAATCGATTTTGCATCATAACTTTTCGCTGTTCTTATTAACATGTTTGTTCCCCTTTCTTGAAAATACTATTTCACTTTCCATTCCTCATACCATTTGCTACTTTCCCTCAGTTTTTTTACTAAATAGCTTTTATATACCTTCTATCTGCCATTTCCCTCCGCTTTCTTCACCAAAGTGGCTTTTGCTTCATATAAACCTTACTGTGATTTATGAGATGTATAGTTTTTCCGTCTTTTATCACCTAAATTATTGAATATAAATATCTTAACAAAAATTCAGAACATTAGCACGAGGGTCAGACCTACTTATCGGCCTGACCCTCTTTTTTTTATTTATATAACCACACAACCATTTCTCCTTCTCCTCTATTTCCCCAAGCATAATAGGGAATAAGAGTTAAAGTCTTTTCCTCTAGATTTCCTTGAAAGTTGAACTGATATAACGTATTGTCCCAGCTTGGATCTTTCTTTTGCTGGGTTGCTTCTACAGTAATTTGTATAATGCCATTTAGTAAATCTTCTCTAAAACTGGCATTTGCCATGGATATTTTCTTTGCATCCACATGATATGTCTGTAACGGTTCTGCGTTATCATGCGATTCTGCACAATATACAAATGGTCCCCTTTGCACAGCTAGTCGATTAATATCTGCTACTACATTTGGATGAGCGGTAATCGCTAATATTGGTGTCTCAAAAGAAAGTTCTATTACTTCGTTATCCCATACTCTTGAAACTTCTACATATCCATCTACCATCTTTAATACTTGCTTCTTGCCTTCAATAAACAATACAGGTTCTTTTGTCCATTCAGGAATTCGTATTTTGAATGTAACCTGTTTGTCATTACTAAATAGTTGATAAGACACCGTATTGCTTTTTGGAAAATCTGTATTTTGGCTAATCTTTATATCATCTATTTGCACTTCACTTGAAACAAATAGATTACTATAAACAACTTGTTTTTCCTTTTCCCATGTATAAAGATAGCGCTGAATAGAACCAATAGTCCTAGCAAAATTTGGTGGACAGCATGCACAGCCAAGCCACTCTGGTCGCTGTGTTTTCACATGACCTTGCCCTGGATTTTGCTTACTAATAGAAGGATACACTTCTAATGGATTTACATAAAAGAAATGTTCTCCGTCTATTGCCGCTCCTGAAAGTGCTCCATTATATAACGCTCTTTCAATAACCGATACATATTCTGCTTTAGGCTCGTTTTTAAACAATTCATATGCAAAATAAATAAGGGCAATGGATGCACAAGTTTCACAGTACATGGTATCATTTGGTAAATCATAATCACCTGTAAATGCCTCTCCATGAACAGTAGAACCTACTCCTGCTGTTATATACATTTTCTTTCTTGTTACATTATTCCAAATTTCCTTACATGCGGATAATAAATCTTCATCCTTTGTATGGTTTGCTACTTTTGCCATTCCTGTGGCCATATAAAGCATCCGAACTGCATGGCCCTCAGCAGTTGTTTGATTTACTGGCTGTTCGTTTGCTTGTAAATAGGTTTCATTGATTTTAGGATGACTGTCTGATAATCCTTCTCTATTATTTTGCGCTACCTGTTTTTCATAAAACTTAGGATCCTTTCCTCTCACATCTATAAAGAAATTAGCTAAATCTAAATATTTTTTCTCTCCTGTATATTCATAAAGTTTTACTAACGCCAGTTCAATCTCTTGATGCCCATCTGCACCTTGAATTTTCCCCTCCTCATATCCAAAATGTGCTTCAATATGGTTCACAAATTTCAAGGTAATATCTAAAAGTTTTTGCTTTCCTGTTGCTTTCGTGTATCCAATGGCTGCTTCAATTAAATGACCTGCACAATACAATTCATGACTATAATGCAACTCTCGATATTTCAACTTTGGAAATTTCAATTGAAAATAAGTATCCATGTAGCCATCTTCTTCCTGTGCTAATCCAATCAAATCAATCACACTATCCGCAAGTTCTTCTAATTCTTTATCTGGACTTATTTCTAAACTATATGCAACTGCCTCTAACCACTTGTATACATCACTATCTTGAAAAAACCAGCCATAATGCTCTCCCTCATGAATGCCTGCTGCAATTCGAAAATTTTCCAATGCATTACTTTTTTCAGCTGGCAAATTTTCATCTTCTCTTTCTCTTTCAATGGAAATATCCATGTTGTTATCCATTACTTTATATTGATAAGGAAGTGTCTTTTCCTTTATGTTTTTTACATAATAGTTCCAAAATGAATCTTTTAATTTAACTTGGCTTAATCCTATTTCAGTTAGCATTCGAATTCCTCCTAATATCAATCATGTAATGTTATCGCTTTCATCATTCTATCTTTTTCTTTAGGATTTGTAAGTAGAACAGACTATAGATATAGTGGACAAAAGCTAGATGAGCATGCTACCATTCCTATAAAAAAGGAGGGAATATAATGCATCCAACCTATCTATCTTCTTCAATCGAAGGACCCATCTCATTCCATTCATCAGGATTATTTGTTTCTGATGTACCTTGGTTTCATGCTCCTCGTAAAAATCCGAATGAAGAAATCATTATTGGTGTTTCTGGAACACTTTATTTAGAGGTAGATAATCATACATATGAGTTACGAGAAAATGACTTTCTTTGTATTCCCGCTGGAACACCATTTAAAGGATACAAGCAATCTAATAAAGGACTATCCTTTTATTGGTTTCATTTTCTCCTACCTAGTGAGAAAAGAATCGTAACAAATCCTACATTTCTTGATAAGGAAAAGGAATTACCCAAAATTATCTTACCTCTATACTCATCCAAACTGAATCTTTCTAAAGCCATCATATTAATAAATCAATTAATTTCAGGTATGAAATCTTTACAAACCAATACTGCCTTTCTTAATTACCTTGTCACTAGTATTCTTTTAGGTATTAGTGAAGAAGTCCGCCTAAGTTTGGAACAACAGCTAACCAGAAAAGAACCACTGAATCGCTTTTTACATTTTGTTATGGAATGGATTCAAATGAATAGTAATCAGCCTTTAACAATAGAAGAAATCGCTAATCATTTTGGCTATAATAAAGCCTATCTCTCTCATGCTTTTTCAAAGAACACCGGAATGACGATAAGTCAATTTATTCTTCAAACTAGAATGGATAAAGCAAAGTCCCTTCTATTAAATACAAATGAGCCTATTACAAAAGTAGCTTCAGACTGTGGATTTACAGATGAAAAGTATTTCATGAGAGTATTTAAGAAAAGGGAAAATATGACTCCCACTGCTTTCCGTTCTGCTTTAAGGCATATTAAGTTAAACAACATTTAATATAACATTTTTGTAAACCACCATATTTCATTTTTATTCACATTAATATTTTTATTAACTAGTTCACAAATCAAAAGAAAATATTTACAGAGATTAGCATTCATGTTATCTTTTGTATATAAAAGTAACTTACATGTTAATCTAAAATTTCTGAAAGAAGGGGTTCCCATGCAACTAGGGATTGATAAATCATCTTTAGTAGTATACGAAGCATTAGCTAGTGAAGTACGAATGACGATCATTCAATTGCTTTCTAAGAATAAGATGAATATTAAAGAACTAGCACACGAGCTAGGTATTAGCAGTGCCATAGTGACAAAACATGTAAAAAAGTTAGAAGATGCTGGCCTCATTAAAACCGAAAAAATACCAGGCAAGTCAGGTCTACAAAAAATTTCCATGTTAAAAGTAGACCATATTGAGATTAACTTTCCGAAAAAAATTTATCACTCCTTTGCCTGTTATGAAACCGCTGTACCGATTGGTCATTATACTGATTATGATTTAAAGCCTACATGTGGCTTAGCTTCTGAAAAGGATTTTATCGGGAAAGTGGACGAACCAAAGCTATTTATGGATCCTAAACGTGTAGATGCGGAAATTTTATGGTTTACACAAGGTTTTATTGAATATAACATACCTAATTTCCTTAAAAATGATGAGAAAATCCAACAATTTGAGATTAGCTTAGAAATATGTTCGGAATTTCCATTTGCCAATGACAATTGGCCATCCGATATAACATTCTCTTTAAATGGAATGGAATTAGGTACTTGGAGAAGCCCTGGTGACTTTGCAGACACACGTGGAAAACTAACGCCAGATTGGTGGCCACATAATCTAAACCAATATGGACTTTTAAAAACATTAAGAATTACTAACCATGGTACCTATATTGAGGGCGATCCTATTTCAGATATTACTGTTAATGACTTAGATGAAACAGTCGATCGTTGGACCTTCCGTATTGAAGTGAAGGAAGATGCTGAGTATGTCGGCGGTGCCTCCCTCTTCGGGAAAAAATTTGGTAATCACCCACAAGATATTGTCTTTAAACTTTATTATTTGTAAGAAATGTAGTAGTAGAAAAAGAGGGTATCCAAAAGGCTTTAACCTTCGGATACCCTCTTTCTTGTATAAATTTCATTCTATGCAGTGTAATTATCTATGATTGAAAATTGGAGTTAAGCTTAGGTACACTTTTTAAATTATCTATTTTAACGTGGATATCCTCTTTTTTTAATGATGGAAACTTCTTATCTTTAAGGGAATACCAAATATCATAGCGATATTTATAAAGAAAATTCTCAAATTGAAAAATATCTCCGCCCATTTCTTTACTCTTTACATATGAGTGATATACCTGGTTTACAATGTCTTTTTTCAAAGCTTGTTGAATTTCTTTAGATTTGGTTGTATCTAT
>DATMFU010000240.1:0-10110 GCA_035556015.1 Niallia sp.
TAATTGTAAACCAAGTAATAATTCATAGGATTTAAAAACGGAATCAACTTCTAAAATAAACGACTCTGTTGAAATCATTTGGAAAGCAGAAGATTCAACATAAATGTATTGGTCTAAATTTGTTTCTAAGTAATGGATTTGGTCGTTTAGAAACGAAGCTTCTACTTCGTCTACTATTAATTCATCTGTTTCTTTATTGGCAAGCTCTAAATACAGATCAGAAAAGCGTTTTTCATCCTTTACTTCTACTATTTCTTCTTGTGAAACAATCCCTTTTTCTATATAGAAAGCTACTTCTTCCTTATATAGTGCAATTTTTCCATCCACTTTATGGTTGTTCATGTATTTTTCTATTTTTGACTTTAACAATTTACTTACCCCTTCTTTTACTTGAACTTATTGTTTTCTTATTTGTTCTTGTAGTTTTTGTTTTCGTTTTATAGTTACTTGGTTGTGAGTTCGATCCTACTTTATTGTCTTTTCTTGATGATTTATTACGAGATGAAGTATGTTCTTTATTATTAGTTGTTTTCCCTTTTTGCGTATTTCTTCTATTGCTCTTATTGTTTGTTGGTCGAGCTTCTTTATTAGCTGGTATTTCCTCATTTTTAGAAGCCTTTGGTTGCGGTAATTTTTCGATTTTAATACGTAATTCTTCTTCTATACTATCCAAAAGAGGACGGTCATCAGAAGAATAAAATGTAATCGCAAAACCATCTAAACCTGCTCTACCAGTTCTACCTATACGGTGTACATAAGATTCAGCATCTAAAGGTATGTCATAGTTGAAGACATGGGTAATTCCATCAATATCTAACCCTCTTGCAGCTACATCTGTTGCAATTAATAGTTGATATTTACCGTTACGAAAATCTTTCATTACTTGTTCTCTTTTAGCTTGAGATAAGTCACCATGTAACTCATTACAATTAAAATGGTTAGCACGCAACACTTCGTATAATTTACTAACTCTTCGTTTCGTTCGACAGAAAATAATCGCCATATATGGATTGTATTCTTTTACTAAGGACATAAGTATACCTTGTTTTGCTCGGTCTGGTGTATGAATACTAACTTGCTTTACCGTTAAGGCAGGTCCTTGTTTCTTTTCAACAGATATATATTCAGCATCTATTGTATATTTTTTTGCCAGCTTTTGAACTTCTTTGGATATAGTTGCAGAAAATAACATCGTTTGTCTATCAGTTGGTGTACGTCTAATGATATATCCAATTTCATCCAAGAAACCAATATGTAACATTTGATCTGCTTCATCTAATACAAGATAAGATAAATGACTTAAATCAATATTACCTCTCTTTATATGGTCAATAAGACGACCAGGGGTAGCAATAACGATAGTAGTATTACCTTTTAATTGTTTCAATTGCTTTTCTACATCTTGTCCACCATAAACAGCTAGAACCTGTAACTCTTCTTCTTTCACTTTATTGATCTCAGCAGTGATTTGTATCGCTAATTCTCTTGTTGGTGTTAGTATAAGTGCTTGAACGTGATTAAGTTCACTGTTTACTTTTTCTAAAATAGGTAGAGTAAAAGCAAATGTTTTCCCTGTTCCTGTTTGTGCTTGTGCTATGACATCCTTGCCTTTCATAAGAAAAGGAATAGTACCTTCTTGTATAGGTGTAGGTTGTTGTATACCTAATTTTTTCAATTTATTAATGGCTAGTTCTGATAATCCTAATTCTTTAAATGTGTGCATGTATTCCCAACTTTCTTTTCGCATATAGTGCGATACCATTCTTTATTTTGTCGTTTTCTTCGTAAAATATCAAGTATATTCCGATATGAATAAAAACAAACATAAAAAAAGCTACCAGAAGAACTGTATTTCCTCGTTCAACTGGTAACTTTGTTCAGTTATAACGTTCTAATTCAGTAATAATCTCTTTTAAAGCACTATTGGCTTGACTATTTTTCATCGTCGTGATGAATCGTTGGCTATTTTGTTCCATTCTCTTTAATGTTTCTAATAAATGGTCAGAGGTTAAATCCTCTTCCTCTATCATATAGGCATACCCATTTTCTGAGAAGACCTTCCCATTTAAAATTTGGTCCCCACGGCTTTGTTGTTTCGTTAATGGGATAATTAACATCGGTATATGTAGTGCTAAAAATTCAAAGATAGAATTAGAACCACCACGTGTAATCACATAATCAGTAGCTGCTAAAATATCAGAAAGTTCATCATATACATATTCAAATTGTTTGTATCCTGCTATTCCTTCATGCTCCGTTGATACATTTCCTTTACCGCATAAATGAACGATTTGGTATGTTTGTAGGAGATGATCTAAGTTCTTTCGTATTATTTCATTAATTTTTTTTGCACCTAAACTACCACCCATGATGGTAAGAATCGGTTTATCATTGGAAAAACCTAGATATCTTCTTCCTTCTACTGCAGATCCTTCTAAAATATCTCTTCTAATAGGAGAACCAATAGCCTTCGCTTTATCACTTGGAAGATAACGAACCGTTTCTTCAAAAGATGTAAATATTTTAGTAGCAAATCGAACAGCTATTTTATTAGCTAGTCCAGGTGTTAAATCACTTTCATGTAATACAACTGGTATTTTTAAAAGAGATGCTGCGATTACAACAGGAACAGATACAAATCCGCCTTTAGAAAATACAACATTAGGCTTTATTTTTTTTAGTACTTTTCTAGCATCATAACACCCTTTTAACACTTTAAAAATATCTTTAATATTCTCTTTGGAAAGGTATCTTCTTAATTTCCCACTTGAGATTGAATAATAAGGAATGGAAATATTCGCGATAAGATCTTTTTCTATTCCAGCTTTACTTCCTATGTAGGAAATTTCCCAATCCTTTTCTTTTTTTAGTTCATTAATAATTGCAATATTTGGTGTAACATGGCCGGCAGAGCCGCCACCTGTAAAAACAATTTTTTTCAATCGATTCAATCTCCTAACTTCGTCGTTATCCTATCATAAACATGAATTCATTACGCTATCTTATGCCCATTAAACGAGTCTTAGAATCTCTTTAATGGCATATGCAACACCGTCTTCGTTATTACTCTTGGTAATATCACTTGCTCTTCTTTTTATTTCATCTGGAGCATTCTCCATGGCAAATGAGCGAGTAGATACTTCAAACTGTGTTACATCATTTCCTCCATCACCAAAAGAATAAATCTCATCAAAGCTTACTTTTTTCAAGTTTTCATATCGTCGAATCGCTTTCCCTTTCTGTGCTTCACTAGAAGTTATTTCACAGTTATTTGGAAAAGAAGAGGAATAAGATACTGCTGTAAACTTCTGTAAATGATTTTTCACGGTATCTATTTTTTCTAGTTCCGTCTCATCCACCACAGCAATTAATTTATATATTTTAATATCGGCTAATGTAGGTATCTTCTCATATTCCACACTATTTAATAATGTTTGAATCTCTTCCCAAGATTTCCCACGTAATCCTGGAAGAGTACAAGGAAAACCTCCTCTGTTTGTATAAACAAGTATACCTACATTCAATGGACGAAGTTCAGCTAATAATTGCCTATATAAATCTACTGATATTTCTGTTTCAAAAAGTAATTGTCCGGTTGGATCATACATCATACTGCCATTGAGACAAAAGATTGGTAATTCCAACTCCTTTACTCCGTCTACTTTTATAACATCTGCATATTGACGGCCTGTATTCAGAATGACTTCTATGTCGTTATCTTTTAGTTCTTGAATAACATTTTTCGTATAATGAGATATTTGGTGTTGATCATCTAGTAATGTTCCATCTAAATCAAGTGAAACACATTTCATTCTTTTTTCCCCCTATAATTCTAAGCCTAATAAATACTTTCTATTTTAACATAAAATTCACTATCTATATCGTTTAATTGTAAGTTGTGTCTAAAGGGACTAACTTTTCCTCAATTTGCGCTCTTTTAGACTCTAAAAATGGTGGTAAAGCAAGACTTTCCCCTAAATGTTCGATATCTTCATCTGTTGCAAATCCAGGACCATCTGTCGCAAGCTCAAAAAGAATCCCGTTTGATTCTCTAAAATAAACAGATTGAAAATAATAACGGTCGATTAGCCCTGAATGTTGATATCGAGCATCATTCATTTTTTCCATCCAATCATATAAGGCGTCTTCATTCTCTACACGAAAAGCTACGTGGTGTACGCCCCCTCTTCCAAGTCTTTGCACTTTTAAATCATTTCTTACTTCAAGATGTACCTCTGTTTCACTTCTGCCTTCTCCTGCCTCTAAAACGATAATATCTGGCTGTCCAGTAATAGAAGAAGGATAACTTCCTATTACACGATATCCAAACAATTCGACTAAAACTCGTAAAGTAGATTCCTTCCGGCGAACAGTAAGCTGTACAGGACCTAAGCCTGTAATCGCGAACTCTTTTGGGATGACACTTTTGTCCCAATAAACACTGTTATTTGGTTCTTTATTATTTTCGTCAGATACAAGGATTAATCGCTGTGATTCATATCCTTGGAATTCCATCGTTAAACGACCAGCTTTTTTCTTGATTTTACCATGGACAATATCTAGTTCTTCAAAACGATTTTCCCAATATTTTAATGCTTTATTAGAAGGAACTCGCAAGGAGGTTGCAGAAATACTACATACCCCTTCTTTATGCTTCGCTAGATTAGGTATTTCAAAAAACGTAAGCTCTGTCCCAGGACTTCCATGTTTATCACCATAAAATAAATGATATACAGTAGGGTTATCTTGATTGACGGTTTTTTTTATTAGTCGAAGCCCTAAAATTTTTGTGTAAAAATCATAATTTTCTTTTGCATTTGCTGTCATAGCAGAGATATGATGAATTCCTTTAAGCGGCATTTTCATTTTTATCCAACTTTCTTTCTCATATTTAAAATTTCTCTAGACCTTATGTGTAATAACCGCTACAGTTAAGGGTGCGGATATTAATTAGGAAAGGATTTGTTTCGATGGACCAAAATACTATTACTCTGCAAAACCTAGATAAGGGACATATCTTTTATTTAAACGAAAATGTTGAGGAATACTTAGACAAATTAGTTACCTATATTTTAACAGGGATACAAAAAGGGGAACATGTCTTTTTAATTGAAAATGACCGAATTTTCCCATTGGTAATGGACAAAGTAGAATTGAAATTAAATCCAGAACAAATATCCAAAATCCATCACATTAATAATTTTGATTATTATTTTTCAAGTGGAAGTTTTAATCCGCCCTATATTTTTAGTTATCTAAATAATATACTCGATTACTATATGAAAAATAAACTCCCTTTTCGAATTTGGGCACATGTAGAATGGGCAGACGATAAAGAAGTCCAAAAAATATTAGTAGAATTTGAAAAGGAAGCAGATGGAATCATTCAAGATAATAATCTATTATTAATTTGTGCGTATGAAGAAGAACGTATGCCTAATTTCCTAAAAGATGAGTTAATAACCTGTCACGAGTTTATTATGACAGAGAGTCAAATCGTATCCTCAACAAAGTATGTTAAAAAAGAATGCTAGCCTAGACATAAAAAAAACGCTAAAAAAGGGCATGGTATATGCCTTTTTTAGCGGATTAGTTAGTTACATATTGATATTAAGCTGAACTGGACAATGGTCACTTCCCATTATGTCACAGTGGATATTGACATCGTTTATTCTATCTTTTACCTGATTGGAAACGATAAAATAATCAATTCTCCACCCGATATTTCGTTCTCTTACCTTTGCCATATAGGACCACCAAGTATAGACGTCTGTCTGATCCGGATAAAGATATCGAAAGCTATCAACAAACCCTAATTCTAATAAATTAGTCATTTCTTGTCTTTCTTCTGTTGTAAATCCGGAATTGCCTATATTAGACTTAGGATTCTTTAAATCTACCTCTTGGTGTGCGACGTTTAGGTCTCCTGTATACAATACTGGTTTATTGGCTTCTAAGCTTAAAATATACTTCTGTAATTGCTTTTCCCACTCAATACGATAGGCTAATCGACTTAAGTCTCTTTTCGAATTAGGCGTATATACATTTAATAAAAAGAAGTTTTCAAATTCGAGGGTAATAGCACGTCCCTCTAACTCTTCAAAATCTTCCCCGATGCCATAATTTACGGATAGAGGCTTTTCTTTAGTAAATACAGCGGTTCCGGAATAGCCTTTTCTTTCTGCGTAGTTCCAAAATTGGTGATATCCATCAAGTTGTAATTCAATTTGTCCTTCTTGTAGCTTTGTTTCTTGTAGACAAAATATATCTGCATCTACTTCATGAAAAAAATCTAAAAAGCCTTTTTTTACACAGGCTCTAATTCCATTTACATTCCATGTTACTAGTTTCATATGTTATTAACTCCTTACTATAACAATCTACTAATACATAACACTATCATGAAATGACTTTACAGAAAAGAATAAGTTCTTGGAAATAGTGGATACAGGATGTAAACAAAAGATGTTTCCACACCTTTTGTTTACATAATAAAATTATGATAAACTTGTTTGATATTTGTGTTTGCTTTCTCTGTTTAAAAGATTTTTCATTCCTTTTGTTATCTCATTCCCATACATGGCTTTACCGTGACCAGTGTATAAAATTTGTGGATTCATTTGCATTAGCTTTTCTATTGAATCAAATGCCTCTTCTCTGTTTGGTGTAAAATATGCTGGTGGACCATGTATAGCTTTTCTTTGTGTAAGAACAGCAAGCATAGATTCTTGTTTCACTGTAATAAGTGCATCTCCAGCTAATAGTAAGGAATCCTCTTCTCGAAACAAAGAGATATGACCTTCTGTGTGTCCTGGTGTATGAATCCACTTCCATCCTTTTAACATGGGTATTTCCATTTTTGTAGAAAGTGGATTGATTTTCGCACGAAGATTTTTAATCCCATCTCTTGGATATATAGGGGATAAAAAAGACATCATTCCTTTAACTCTTAATGGAGTTGGAGGCAAATATGCTTTATCCCCTATTAAATAAGGTATTTCTTTTTCATGTATATAGATAGGTACATCCCACTCTTTAATTAGTTCTTCTAAAGCACCGATATGATCAAAATGTGCGTGGGTTAAAATAATGGCTAATGGCTTCCTAGAACCAAACATTTTCTTTGAATGATTCAGTATAAATGTTGATGTAAAAGGAACTCCTGCATCTACTAGTACCCAGTCCTTTTTTTCACTTCCTAATCCAGATATATACACAATATTAGCGATTAATGTACGATAACCTGTTACATTTTTCGCAATTTGCATAGTAATCACACTCCTTATTTAGATAGTGTGACCTATTTAGAATAAAAATATGGTTGTTATTATGAAACTTAATACATTGTTTGTGTGGTAGATTTTCTTTACTCACCTAAGTGTTTAAATAGGGATATACTATCAGGAGTTTCTACCCATTTTGTGCTGATTATTATGTAAATTTTATGTAAACAAAGTCTCTTATGTTTCATATTAATTGGAAATAGTTGCTTCATTCCATTAAACAGTGTATGATAAAATCTAATTAAATAGTAAGATCACTTTTATGTGATCGCCTTCGGGGTCGGGTGAAATTCCCAACCGGCGGTGATGAGAAATATACTCTAAGCCCGTGACCCGTTTTATATTCATAAAACGGTGGATTTGGTGAGAAACCAAAGCCGACAGTAAAGTCTGGATGGGAGAAGGCAAATGATTTTTTAATCATAACTTTATTTAAGTGTATAGTTAAGGATGAATATCCATTTTGTTGGAAAATTTAACCTTTATATACTCTTATTTGATTATGCAAAAACCCCGTATTTTTCTATACGGGGTTTTTCTATTTATAATTGAAATTTTAATTTAAAAAACGAAATAAAAAGGATAGTATTTACTACTTCTTCCCCCCTTAGACTATTTAAATATTAGGAAAGGAGGTTACCTATTTGTTTACAGGGCTAGTAGAGGAAATTGGAACGGTTAATAGTATCAAAAAAAGCGGGAAAACATTAACGTTATTCATACAAGCAAAACAAATACTAGTAGATATTCATCTAGGTGATAGCATTGCTGTTAATGGTGTTTGCTTAACCGTTACATCCTATAAAGCAAATGTTTTTTCCATGGATGTGATGCCGACGACTTTTTATGATACGACACTTCATCAACTTCAAGAAGGAATGAAAGTAAATCTGGAGCGTGCTATGTCAGCAAATGGTCGTTTTGGTGGTCATTTTGTTTCTGGCCATGTTGATTGTGTTGGTACCATTATTGGGAGACAAAAAGTGGAAAACAGTATCGTGTTAGAAGTTAAATTTCCTATAGAATATAGCCATTTAATCATGGAAAAAGGGTCTATTACCATCGATGGAACAAGTTTAACGATTTTTAAAACAACAGATACCTCTTTCTGTATTTCCCTAATTCCCCATACGGCTAGTGTCAGTATGATTGGCCAAAAGGTGATAGGTAATGAGGTTAATTTAGAATTTGATTTACTTGCAAAATACTTTGATTCCTTTATGAATAAAAAGCATGTCCTTCCTACTAAGAAGGAAAGTGCAGTAACATCAGCTTTTTTAAAAGAAAACGGCTTTTACTAGATTGGGGTAAAGAAAGGAAGAAAAGCAATGTTCAATTCTATTGATGAAGCAATTGAAGATTTAAAGAACGGCAAAGTTATCATCGTTTGTGATGATGAAGATCGGGAAAATGAAGGTGACTTTATTGGTTTAGCCTCTCATGTTACACCTGAGATGATCAATTTTATGGCGAAAGAAGGACGGGGTCTAATCTGTGTGCCCATTCAACAATCACTTGCTGAAAAACTAGGATTGAATCCAATGGTGACGCATAATAGTGATCCAAGAAATACAGCTTTTACTGTTAGTATCGATCATAAAGATACGAAAACGGGCATAAGTGCCTTTGAGCGAGCTTATACAATTAGTAAAATGCTAGAAAAAGATGCGAATTCCTTCGGTTTTACAAAACCAGGACATATATTCCCTTTAATAGCCAAAGATGGTGGTGTATTAGAGCGGAACGGTCATACAGAAGCTGCTGTGGACTTAGCGATACTCGCAGAGGAGAAACCAGTCGGGATTATTTGCGAAATTTTAAAAGAGGATGGAACAATGGCTCGTGTGGATGATTTAAAAAAAGTTGCAGAGCAATTCGATTTGAAAATGATTACCATTAAGGATTTAGTAGCATACAGAGAAAATTATTCTAAAGGAGGAAGAAAAATTGAAACAAGTATATGAAGGAAAGTTAATAGGAACTGGATTAAAAGTAGGAATAGTCGTGTCTAGGTTTAATGAATTCATTACGAATAGACTATTATCAGGTGCCGAAGATGCCTTATACCGTCATGGAGTTAATGAAGATGATATTACTATTATGTGGGTTCCTGGCGTATATGAAATTCCATTAGCTGCTAAAAAATTGGCATCTACCAACCAATTTGATGCGATTATTACACTAGGAACGGTTATACGTGGTGCTACTCCCCACTTTGACTATGTTAGTAATGAGGTAGCAAAAGGTGTAGCAAATGTATCATTAGATAAAGAAATACCGGTTATTTTTGGGGTACTTACTACAGAAAATATCGAACAAGCCATTGAAAGAGCTGGAACAAAAGCTGGTAATAAAGGCTGGGAAGCAGCTGTTAATGCCATTGAAATGGGTAATTTATATAAAGAATTAAGTAGATAACTAATAAGGAGGGTTACCAATATTCATTTGGTACTCCCTCCCTTTATATGAAAGATTAGTTCCGTTTATAGGTAAGTTAGTTAACATAATAATATTATGTTTCACTTACGATATTGTGACAAACTGCTATCGTTAGTTCTTCTATTAATTCTTCCAATTTTGGTTCTAACAATTGATCCGTTAAAGATGGAAATGTTCCAGTTGAATGTATATCCAAAAAGCCAATCATTCTAGATGTAGAATGATCCAGTCCTTCCACTATAAAATAACCCTCTCCTTCAAAATGGGAGTTTAGACCTTTTAAAGAAAATGTTACTTTTGTCGGTTCTTCCCACTTAAGGAAAGTTACTTCAAGCTCAATTTTTTTCTTAATTAACCCCATATCCACTTTAAATTCCCAAGTAGAAAT
>DATMFU010000241.1:0-15008 GCA_035556015.1 Niallia sp.
GCACAGATTCAATATCAAAGGCTAAAAATAACAAAATAATAGCTGAAGCAAACGTTAGACCACCAATAAATCCTCCGCCTGGGAAGTGATGTCCAGAAACAAATAGATTGACTGCAAAGGTAAGGATAATGACAACGGCAACCTTAGCGACACCTTGTATAAGTAAATCATTAGACTTCTTCATCATTATCCCCCTTCACTAACTTAAGCTTAATTAATGTATATACCCCTAATCCTGCTACAGTCAGAACTAATATTTCTAACATTGTATCTATACCCCTAAAGTCTACTAAAATAGCATTAACAATATTCTTAGCTCCTGCTAACTTATAAGAGTCTTCATAATAAACAGAGATGGAATCAAATAGATGTGTTCCATTTGCTGCTAGAGCAATAATCGTAACAATCAATCCTACACCAACTGAAACAATAGCATTAACTGCTTTAAATTTAATTTTCGTTATTTCCTTCTTTAATTGAGGCAAATGGTAAAAGCAAAGTAAGAATAAAGCAGTTGTCACTGTTTCTACTACCAGCTGAGTTAATGCCAAGTCAGGCGCACGGAACAATACAAAGAAGAAGGAAACAAGAAAGCCTAATGCCCCAACAGCAATAATTGATGTCATTCTTGACTTGGAGATTAAAACAGTTACTGCACAAATAACCATACCTACTGTCAATCCAATATCAAAAATACTGATTGGTGCATCTTGAGAGGTGTTAATCGAAACACCTTTAAACAAGAATAAAGATCCACCAAGTGCAATAATAATAAAGCCAAATATATATACTAAATAATCTCTTGCATATCCTGTCATATAGGATTTTGTTATCGTATTAGATACACGCTCCATAGAATCCAATATTTGATTATAAAAGTTTGTTAACGTTAGTGTTTGCGGATATAAAAGATATAATTTGTACCATTTTTTTAAGAGAAGATACAGTATTATTCCTAAGATTACTACACCAATCGTCATCATAAGCTCTAGATTAAAACCATGAAATGCACTAATTTCTTTGTCATCTACCACGTGAGCTAAAGTTGGTAAAACCGAAGCAAACGCTGGCTTTAATAACCAATTGGATACTGCATTTGGAATAAAGAAGAAAAGGATAACAAGTATTGCTAATAGAATTGGTGATAGCAGTAATCCAATTGGTGCTTCATGAATTCCTTTATCTGATGAAATTCCTTTATATCTTCCTCTAAATGTTTTAAATACTAAGATCATACAGTAAATAAAGGTAAATACACTTGCCACCCAAGCTATAATAGGTATTAAAATCCCCAAATTATCTAGATGGAAAATCTCCATTTTTGAAGCCTCTACCACAGCAGTGAAGAACATTTCCTTACTTAAAAATCCATTAAAAGGGGGCAGACCTGCCATGGAAAACCCACCTATAATCGTTAAGGTAAAAGATATAGGCATGATATGCATTAATCCACCTAGTTTTTTAATATCTCTTGTACCAGTTTCATGATCTATAATGCCGACTACCATGAAAAGACTTCCTTTGAAGGTGGAATGATTTATCAAGTGGAAAATAGCTGCAAATGCTGCAAATGCATATAAAGAAGACTCTTCTACACTTAACCCCTTATATAAAGAAGCAGATCCTAATCCAAACAAACTCATAATTAAACCTAATTGGCTGATAGTCGAATAAGCTAATAGCGCCTTTAAATCTGTTTGCTTCACTGCATTAACTGATCCATATAACAGAGTAAGCAAGCCTATACCTGTAACAAACCAAAACCATTCAGGTGTTCCTCCAAAAATCGGTGTTAAACGTGCCACTAAATATATTCCCGCCTTCACCATTGTGGCAGAATGTAAATAAGCACTAATTGGGGTAGGTGCCTCCATTGCATCTGGTAACCAAATACTAAAGGGAAATTGGGCTGATTTCGTAAAAGCGCCGACTAATATTAGTATCATCGCTGCAAGGAATAATGAATTTTCTTGTATAGTATCTACTTGATGTATCATTTCTCTTATACTTGTTGTCCCAGAAGTCATAGAAAGCATAATAAATCCTGCTAGCATTGCTAGACCACCAAAAACAGTAATCAGCATAGCCTTTTGAGCACCATATCTAGATCGATTCCTTTCATACCAATATGCAATTAATAAGAAAGAAGAAACACTAGTTATTTCCCAGAAAACATAGAAGACATAAATATTATCAGAGAAAACTACTCCTAACATTGCTCCCATAAACATCAATAGGTATACGTAAAAATTATGTAGAGCTTCTCGGTGTTTTGATAAATAAAATATAGAATAAAGGATTACGAGAGTACCTATTCCAGTAATTAAAAGTCCAAATATTAAACTAAGACCATCCATATAGGTAGTAAAATTTATTTGATAAGATGGAATCCATTTAGCAGTAGAATAGAATACTTCCCCTTTTGAGATTCTAGATATATAGGATATTAAATAGATAAAAATAATAAATGGCACAGCTAGAATAAACCAACCAGTATGTATTGTGGGTACTACTCTTTTGTGAATAACTGGTACTAAGCATGCATAGATGAATGGAATAAAGATCATTACGTGTAGCCAAGACATTTTTTAGTCCCTCCCTACTCATTTTTTATAGGAATTACTTCTTAAACAGTGTCTAGCCTAATAGACAAGCCGAGAGTATTGTATTGTGAGAAATAGTATAATTTAACAAATTCATTGACTGGGATAGTAGCATACGATATATTCATACATAGCTTATTATTAATGGTGTATATTCACATCTATATATGAGGTGAAAATAATGGGAAAAAGTAAAGGACGCATGGATGAAAGTATTCTTGTATGCGTTTATTATGGTCCTAATGGCGAACGTCTCATCAAACGAGGTAGTAAAATAGCAAAAATGCTTGATTGCCCGTTATATATTCTAACGGTTGATCCTAAACCTTTGGATGATTTAGATGCCGAAAAATCAAGTTATATTGCTAGATGGAAAGAACTAGCAGCTCATCATGGTGCTGATGCTTTTATTTTAAAAGATAATGTTACAAAACCTATCTCAAAAGTAATAGCAGGGGTTGCAAGAGAAAAAAATATAACACAAATTGTATTAGGGCAAACTGCTCAAAGTCGTTGGGAGCAAATTGCCAAAGGATCTATAATCAATTCCCTCTTACGAGAAATTCCTTTTGTAGATCTTCATATTATTTCAGTTGCACGTTTTCTGAAAAATTCAGAAGAGGCTTATGAAAAGGGTGTTCGTGCATATTTAGTTAAAAATGACAACACTTATCGGTTAGTCTTTAATCATACGAAACAAGTAGAATATGAAGGTATTTTCTTTAAAGAGTACGGAACAGACTTTAATAACGGTATTTTTAAGTTCATGAAGGACAAAGAAACACTGCAAGTTCAAGTACATGAGGATGTAGTTAAGAATTTTAAAAATGTCCATATGGATACAAATGTTACAAATGATGATTATCTTTAAAACTAGCTCCACCTTTTAATGGTGGAGTTTTTTCTATTCAAAGATTTACGTCCACTCTCACTAATTTTTTATCCTCTTTATTTATCCCGAGATATTTAAGTGTCTCAGATGGAGTATGGTGGTTATATATCTCCATAAGGATAGAAATAGCGATTCCTTTTCGATATGCATGGTAACCAAATGTTTTTCTTAAAGTATGCATGCCAATTTTTCCAGTGATCCCAACTTGTTTTGCAGCTTTATTAATAATTCTATATGCTTGTTGGCGAGTAATGGCATGATCATTTTTCTTTGATTTAAAAAGAAAGTCCTCTTCAGAGATATCAAGTTCATTCAAGTATATATCTAACTCAGTTTGCACTTGACTATTTAAATAATAAGCCTTCGTTTCTTCTGATTCCGTAAGATACAAAAATTCCTTAATCCCCTTTTGATCGATTACATCCTTCACCCTTAAAGAAAGTAAATCACTAACTCTAATTCCTGTATTAATCCCTAAAACGAAGAGTAACAAATCTCTTTGTGATTGATTTCTCAACATCTCCTTAATAGCATTAATACTTTCTATATCTTTTATAGGGTCGACATATTCCATAAAATCTGCCTCCATGTATGTTACATAATTATATGTTATCATTATTTATGTAACATTACAATCAAGTTGTTCCAAATAAGGAAATCTTTACAATAGTGAAATATTTATTAAATCCTACTATCGAAAATCTACCCTAGTTTAGAGTGTGCCCATAAAATAATTAGACATAAAGACACACTCTCTTAGCGTTATTCTTATAGACCATTACTTTTAACCGTACAATTAGTATATAAATGGAACCATTCTTTCTTCGCCATTAATCATTTCCTTTATCTTATAATAATTTCCTCTTACTTCCTCTTCGCCTATTAAAATAACCTTTCTTACCCCTTCCCTATTCGCTTGTTCTAATGCCTTGCTTATTTTTTTCTTTCCTAATTCTAATTCCACATTATATCCTTTATCTCGAAGATCCTTTGCTATCATAAAAGCCTCTACCTGTTTTCCAAGAGAAACTACATAATAATCAATATCACTATTCCCTATATCTTGATTTTCACTCATTTGAATGGCAGACATTATGACATCTAAACCAAGCGATATACCCACTGTTGCATACTCCTTATCTGTACCAAGAAGACCTC
This sequence comes from Niallia sp., assembly GCA_035556015.1. Classification (GTDB taxonomy): domain Bacteria; phylum Bacillota; class Bacilli; order Bacillales; family Cytobacillaceae; genus Niallia. The sequence continues at coordinate 4,654 of DATMFU010000241.1, forward strand.
CAATAGCATGATCATATCGACCACCACTACCGATGCTTGATTTAATACGTTTATCGTTTAGGAAGATTTCGTAAATGGTTCCTGTATATATTTCTAAACCTCTCGCTAGAAAAGGATTGAAAATACATTTATCTTCTATTCCAAGTTTTATTAAAAAACATGTTAATTCGGTTATTTCTTTCAATCCTTTTTCTATATACCCATCTTCATCTAATAATGTTTGGAAATATCCAAACATTTCTTCTACTGGTTTCTCTAAAAATGACTGGATAGCAACAACAACACTTTCAGTCATTCCTAATCCAAAAAGTTCCTTCTTTATCTCTTCTAGCTCTATTTTTTCCATTTTATCTATTATTAAAATGACTCTATTTATCTTGTCTTTTGGAACTTGAAAAGTGCGTAACAAACCAACTAATAAATTTCTATTGTTATATTGAATGGTGACCTCTAAGTTCAGTTTATTAAAAACATCTAGTGCCATTACCATCAATTCGACCTCAGCTATTTGTGAAGATACACCTACAATGTCTACATCGCATTGAGTAAATTCACGATATCTTCCAGTTTTAGTCGGTCCATCTCTGAATACCTTGCCTATCTCATAGCGCTTAAAAGGCATCTTAATTGTAGGATTCATAGCTATAACCTTTGCAAAGGGGATTGTTAAGTCATAACGTAAGGCTAGCTCTCTTTTTCCTCGATCTGATAAGGTATACATCTCTTCTAAAATCTCTGCCCCTCCTGCATACTTAGAGGCAAGTAATTCTTGATAATTCAGAATTGGCGTTTCAATTGGTTTGCATCCATACTGGATAAAAACGTCTTCTATTGTTTTTTTGATTTCTCTTCTAATTTTTTCTTCCCTTGGTAAATAATCTAGTGTTCCTTTTACATTTTGGTAAGCTAATTTTTTCATTTTTTTACCCTCCATTTTTGATAAAATAAAAAACCGCCCTTGATGTAAGTATGATTTACTTAATCAATTGCGGTTCATGAGTAATAGCCTTCCTATGTTCGATTTCTTAAAATCGGATAGCAAGGCTATTTTTTATGATGATGTAATTGTGATAAACATTTAAAAGGAATCAAGTTGTTCATGTTCAATCACTCCTTATTTTCAACTACTTTAACATACATAGAAATAAGTTAGCAATATTTTCTAATCATTATGATAAACTATTTCCAACAATATTTTTTAGAGAGAAGATGAGCGTTTGGGCATTATCAATGGTAATTTATTATTTATCTCCTTTTTTATCCTTATTATCCATAGTATTGAGACCCTTGCATATGCAGTTAGATTATCAGGGGCAAGGGTAAAACTAATTGCCTCTGCACTATCTCTGTTTAATATGATGGTAATTGTGTCAAGAATGGCAAACATGATGCAACAGCCTTTTACTGGTAGTTTAAAAGATATGGCACCTGCGGAGCATAAACTTCAAATTGTAGAAGAACAATTCCGTGTTATTATTGGAGCATCTACAATAGGGACGATCGTTGGAATTCTATTACTACCAACATTTACTGCACTGTTTTCCCGGGCAATAGTCCATATGTCCAATGAAGGTGGCTCTGCTTTCGGCCTACTTAAGAGGTGCTTTTCTATTCCTTATTTAAAAAGGGCTATGAAACATGTTCATATTCCAAGGGTATCCTATTTAAAGGGTATACATATTAAAGATATTCCATGGCAGCTATTCCTATTTAATATGATTGTTACTGCCATTTACACAATCGGTGTTCTATCAGCCATTTATGCTTCGATACTTGTTCCAGAGCGTTCAAGTTCAGCTATGATGGCTTCAGGATTAATCAATGGTGTAGCAACAATTCTCCTAGCACTCTTTGTTGATCCTAAAATATCAGTTTTAGCAGATAAGGTGGTTAACGGAAAAGGAAGTTATACCAATTTAAAAGGTATATCTGTTATTATGATTGCCTCTAGGCTACTTGGAACCATACTTGCACAAGCACTATTCATTCCAGGTGCACACTATATCGCCTGGGTATCGAAGATTTTTTTCCTCTTTGGTAATAATTGAACCATTAGAAAGAAGGTTTTTTCATGATAAAAGAAGTTTGCGTAGAGAATTTTTCAAGTATACCTCTAGCCGTTGATAAAGGAGCCAATCGCATTGAACTTTGTGACAATCTTTCTGTTGGGGGAACTACGGTTAGCCATGGTGTTGCCAAAAAGGCGATAGATTATTGTAAACAGCGAAAAGTAAGGTTAATGGCAATTATTCGTCCAAGAGGTGGAAACTTTATTTATAATGAGGACGAAATGGAGATTATGATTCAAGATATTATTCATTTTAAGATGCTTGGAATAGACGGGGTTGTAATTGGTTGTTTGACCAAAGACAATTGGATTGATGAAAAAGCTATGGTAAAACTGCTCCAAGAAACTGATGAAATGGATACTACTTTTCATATGGCATTTGATCATATTCATTCAAGTAGAAAACTAGAAGCCATTGATTGGCTTGCTAACCATAACGTTCACCGCATCTTGACACACGGCGGCTTACTAAATACTACCATCGAAGATAATCTTCCTTCCATAAAAAATTATATAGATTATGCCTCAGATCGAATTATTATTATGCCTGGCGGAGGAATAACAAACACCAACTTGCCTCGCATTGCAAAAACATTAGGTGCAAAAGAATATCATGGAACGAAGGTTTTAGGAGAACTTAAGCTAAGGTGTGATTAAACTTCCACCTTAGCTCCTGTCCATTATCCCTTAAAAAAGTCTTTCAACACTTGATAATCCTCTGTTAAATTAATACTATTCGGTACCGCGTTCATGACTTTATCCATTAATAATTGAATTTCTGTACTATCTTTACTATCTGTGTATTCAATAAAATTCAAATCCTTTAACCAATCTTCATAAGAGTGTTTAGCTTTTCCATAACTATTACCAAATACAATACAAGGTGTTTTCGTTAAAATAGAAAATATCATAGCATGAAGACGGTCGGTTATAATTAGTTTTTTAGATCCAATTTTATCTAGCATTTTCAATAGATTCTCTTCTCGATTGCTATATTCTATTGCATCTATTTCTGATAATACAGTATCTGTTCGGTCCACAGGGTAATCCTTCTTCAACATTTCTGTTAGTTCCGAAACAAAAGCTTCTTCTGTCACTTTTTCCTTATCTGCTCGTAAAACAAATAGAACACCTTCTCTTTCTAAATTCCTTGGCTCTATTTGTAGAGTTAAAACTAAGTCAGGTGTATAAAGAACATTTGCTTGGAATGTTTCCTTTAACACTTGTAATGTTTGATGCTCTCTTGCTACTAAGGTTAAATTAGCATTTTTATTATAGGCTTCTTGGCTCTTATACTTTTCCATTTCCCCTTCAGTCGTATTTTCAAAAAAGGCGGATTGTGGAAATACAATCGTTTTATAGTCTTTAAATGCTTCTATTACCATTCTTCTATCTTCTTCTATATCAACATATAAACTACCTAAATTTCCTCCACCAGTAAAACAAACAATATCATTTTTGGAGATAACTTGTTTTACTATTTCAATACCTTCTTTTGTTGCATAGTCCATAATTTCAATATATTCATAATAAGGAAAGCAGTTTTTTATAAATTTTTCTACTGCATAGGCAATCGCTTGGTCTCCCATATTTGTATAACTCGGCGATCCAAATAAGTAAATCTTCCTTTTATCATTTGTTAAAGCTTCTTTATTAACATTAGGAGCTATTCCTTGAGATAAATTCATTACTTGCTGTAGCATATTTACTTCCTCCCTATCACTTACATTTCAATTTCACCTACTATTCTTATACCCACGTATTGAATTAATAATCTATTAAACTTTTCTTTTCTTACTCCAAAAAAATAGAAAGACTTATTACTCCATTTATAATAAAAAACAGAAAATCTATTTTTTCATTTAAAGCTATTTATTCTCAATTAAGGGATATTTCATGGTGAAAGTACGACTCCTTTTTCTAGTAAATGGAAAATACAATGAATGTAAGGGCTATCATTTATATAATCATACAAGTTAAACACATTACTTACATAAATAAGTAAGAATATTTATCCAATTCCTTGACAAGAGAATAAAATTTATATAATAATTAATGTTGAATTGTAATAATTATTATTTGAATAAGTTTAGACTTATCCGTCTAAACTGCTAATAAATTAAAATTGTAGGAGGAAAAAGATATGTCAATTATCGGTAAACAAGTAGAACCATTTAAAGCTCAAGCATTCCAAAACGGTGAATTTATTGAAGTAACAGAACAAAATTTACAAGGAAAATGGAGTATTTTCTGTTTCTATCCAGCAGATTTCACATTTGTTTGTCCTACTGAATTAGAAGATCTTCAAAACGAATATGCAACATTAAAAGATCTTGGAGTAGAAGTTTACTCTGTATCAACAGATACTCATTTTACACATAAAGCATGGCATGATCATTCAGAAGCAATCGGTAAAATTGAATACATAATGATTGGTGATCCAACTCAAAAAATTTCTCGTGATTTCCAAATTTTAAATGAAGAAGCAGGTCTTGCAGATCGCGGAACTTTCATCATTGATCCAGATGGTAAAATTCAAGCTGTAGAAATCAATGCTGATGGTATTGGACGTGACGCTAGTACACTAGTAAATAAAATCAAAGCTGCTCAATATGTACGTAACAATCCAGGTGAAGTATGCCCAGCTAAATGGCAAGAAGGTAGCACAACTCTTAAGCCAAGCCTAGATCTTGTTGGTAAAATCTAAGGGAGGCCATTATGTTACTAGATAACGAAATTAAAGCGCAACTGAATCAATATCTCCAGTTAATGGAGGGAGATGTAGTATTAAAGGTTAGCGCAGGTTCAGATGATATTTCAAAAGACATGCTAACTCTAGTAGATGAGCTAGCAACTATGTCTTCACATATAAAAATTGAAAAAGTAGAGTTAGAGAGAACACCAAGTTTTAGTGTAAACCGTCCTGGTGAAGATACAGGTATCACTTTTGCAGGTATTCCTCTAGGTCATGAATTCACTTCTTTAGTATTAGCCCTACTTCAAGTAAGTGGAAGAGCTCCAAAGGTAGATCAAAAAGTTATCGATCAAGTAAAAGCGATAAAAGGTGAATATCACTTTGAGTCATATATAAGCTTAACTTGCCATAACTGCCCTGATGTTGTACAAGCATTGAATGTAATGAGTTTACTCAATCCTGGTATCTCTCATACAATGATTGATGGTGGAGCTTTCAAGCACGAAGTAGAAAGCAAAGATATTATGGCAGTTCCAACTGTATTCCTTAATAGTGAATCCTTTGGAAGTGGCCGTATGTCATTAGAAGAAATTCTAGCAAAAATGGGAAGCACAGCTGATGCTTCTGAATTTGCAAATAAAGATCCTTTTGATGTATTAGTAATTGGTGGCGGTCCTTCAGGTGCAAGTGCTGCTATCTATGCTGCTCGTAAAGGTATTCGCACAGGTATCGTAGCAGAGCGCTTCGGTGGTCAAATCATGGATACTTTAGCTATTGAAAACTTCATTAGTGTAAAGCAAACAGAAGGACCAAAACTTGCTGCTAGTTTAGAAGAGCATGTAAAAGAATACGATATTGATGTTATGAATCTACAACGTGCAAAACGTTTAGAGAAAAAAGATCTTATTGAAGTAGAACTAGAAAACGGTGCAATTCTTAAGAGTAAATCTGTTATTGTCTCCACTGGTGCTCGTTGGCGTAATGTTGGCGTTCCTGGTGAGGTAGAATTTAAAAACAAAGGTGTAGCATATTGCCCACACTGTGATGGACCATTATTTGCTGGTAAAGATGTAGCTGTTATCGGTGGAGGTAACTCTGGTATCGAAGCTGCTATTGATCTAGCAGGTATTGTTAATCATGTAACTGTTTTAGAATTCAATTCAGAGCTAAAAGCCGATTCTGTTTTACAAGATCGACTTTATAGCCTACCTAACGTAACTGTTCATACAAATGTTCAAACACAAGAAATTACTGGAACTGACAAAGTGAACGGTATTACTTATGTAGACCGTTCAACAGGTGAAGAAAAACATGTTGCCCTTGCAGGTGTATTTGTTCAAATTGGACTTGTTCCGAACACAGACTGGTTAGAAGGTACTGTTGAACGTAACCGTATGGGTGAAATTCTAGTAGATAAACATGGTGCAACTACCCTTCCTGGTGTATTTGCAGCAGGTGACTGTACAGATAGTGCTTATAAACAAATTATTATTTCTATGGGTTCTGGTGCAACTGCTTCCTTAGGTGCATTCGATTACCTTATCCGTAACTAATAGAAATGCCACGTTGAAAACAACGTGGCATTTTTTCTATATAATAAGCTTAGTATTTTACTAGGCTAACGATATATTAAATTGTTGAATAATATCCTTTAAAGCAGGTCTTCTATTACCATCTCTTCCTATAACCCCATCTGCTGTAATTAGAGAGTTAAGCACAGCTTCTTCTGTAGCTTCTCCTATTGCACGAAAAGCCACATCTATATCCTCATCATGAATAGTAGGGATGGATAAACACCCTTTTGGTTTTTCATGTGGTATTTTTGTTGCTGTGGAAAAACCAATGACAATCTCTCCACTTCCGTTAGTAATAATGGACCCTGTTCGAGAGAGACCTGTGACCGATCTTTTTATAATCCGATTAAGCTGTCTCTCTGATACCGGCAAATCTGTAGCCACAATAATAATGATAGATCCTTTGTCCTCTTCCTTATAGGAAGAAGTTAGCGCATCCTTAATTACCTTCCCAACTGGCATATTGTTAATTTGAAGATCACTTAGTATGCCGAAATTTGTTAGTACTAAAACCCCCATAGTATAAGTACCAACCTCTAATTCTATGACTCTTGAAGATGATCCAATCCCCCCTTTCAATGAATAACAAAGCATACCAGTCCCTGCCCCTACTGCACCTTCCATAAATTTTGATGAGGCAGAGCTTAGCGCCTCCAAAACATGTTCTCGCTTTACAAATTTAGCTCTTACATCATTTAAGAACATATCATTGCACTCTGCAACGACTGGATTTACAGTTCCAGTCGTTCGTCCTATTTCCGGATTTTGGTCAAGCATATAATCAATTAACGTATCCGCAGCTATTCCCACGTTTAACGTGTTTGTTAGTATAATTGGTGTCTCAAGGGTTCCTAACTCGCTTATTTGGATTGTACCTATTGTTTTACCGAATCCATTAATTACATGACTAGATGCGATTAGTTTTTCTCGAAATAAATTGCCTTGATGTGGAATTATGGCTGTAACTCCTGTTTGCATTTCTCCTTTGCTTAATGTACTATGTCCTACCCTTACACCAGGTACATCTGTAATAGCATTATTCACACCTGTTTCCATTCTCCCTATTTGAACCCCATAATCCCTTATCCGTTTTTGGTTATGCATAGATTCTCCCCCACTATTCCTATTAGCAAATACCAATAATACTTTTTTATTCTAACTTTTTCCTACTTGAACATAACTTTTGATTAGGTTCTAATAATCTTCTATTTCGCAGAAGTGTTTCATGTGAAACATTGATAAAACATATTAAAGGCAGGAATAGATCTATTTTAAACCCTATATAAATGTGCTAATTCTTCTTACTTTATCTCTAGCTCCATCCATTCATCCGTTTCTTGAAACCCAAATTTTTTATATACAGGTCTTCCAAGAACAGATGCACCTAACCACATCTTTGATATGCCTAAACTCTTCGCTTCCTCTACCAATTTACTTAATATATTAGTTCCAATCCCTTTGCCGCGATTATCTTTTCTTGTATACATATTTGTTACATAAGCCTTTTTCCCACTTTTATTCGTATAACTAGGAGGGAAAGAATAGATTACGATTGCTCCAGATGCAATCACTTCCCCCTGATTCACTGCCAAGAATTGAATAATAGAGCCTGATAGAAAAGCATTTTGAAAAAAATCTCTTAATTCTTCGTCAATATCATTATCTGGATTAATCCCTTCATCAACTAGTTGCCTTTTTCTTAAATCAATTAATAGATTGATATCCTCTATTGTTGCTTTACGATATATCATTACGATGCCTCCTTTGCATTCCTTTAATAGTTAGATAGTAAATTGCCTTTGCTTTCATTCTACCAATATTATTAATAGTTATTAACTGAAAATTCACGATAATACAAAAATTATCTAAGAATATCTTTACAAGTAGTCAAATTAGTTAGTATAATGATTTTTATAGTTTCAAATCTTCTATACATATATAATATTCAGAAGAGTAAAACAACATTAAGGGGGATACTTTGTGAAGATTAAAAATTGGTTTTTACTTTTGACTTTTGCTTTAGTATTAAGTGCATTAGCAGCATGTTCTGATGATAAGTCAAAAGAAACAGCGTCAACTACTGACAAAGAAACAAAGCAAGAAAAAGTTCTTAACTTTTTAAACCCGGAAGCTATTCCTTCCATGGACCCATCAAAGGCTACAGATGAATCATCATTCATCTACTTAGCTGCAACAATGGAAGGTTTATATCGTTTAGATAAAGATACACAACCTTCACCAGGGATTGCTACAAAACATGAAGTAAGTAAAGATGGATTAACTTGGACTTTCACATTACGTGAAGATGCTAAATGGTCTAATGGCGATTCAGTAACTGCTAATGACTTTGTTTATGCATGGCAACGTGCAGTTAATCCAGACACAGGTTCAGAGTATGGACCATATATGATGAATGGTGTAATTAAAAATGCTACTGCTGTAAGTAGTGGCGAGCTTCCTGTAGAAGATTTAGGAGTTAAGGCAGAAGGAGACTACACACTTGTAGTAGAGTTAGAAAACCCAACTCCTTACTTTGAAACATTAACTACATTCGGAACATTTTTACCTTTAAATCAGAAATTCGTTGAAGATAAAGGTGACAAATTCGCATCTAGCTCTGATAATCTTTTAGCTAATGGTCCTTATACTATTTCCGATTGGGACAGCACAAGCAATTCATGGAAACTTGTGAAAAACGCTAACTACTGGGATGTTAATACAGTAAAAATGGATAAATTAACATTTGAAGTGGTAAAAGATCCACAAACAGCAGTTGATCTATATGAACAAGGTACAGTTGATCGAATTGATTTAACATCAGATCTAGTAGACCAATATTCTACTAATGACGATTATACTGTTTCAGCAGATACATTTGTTTATTTCTTAAAGTTCAATCAAGAATCAAATGAAGCACTAGCAAATAAAAATATTCGTCTTGCACTTAGCAGAGCATTTGATAAAGATGCTTTAGTAGGCGAAATTTTAAATAATGGTTCTCTTGTTGCTAATGGTCTAGTTCCAACTGACTTTACTCCAATGCCAGAATCTGGTGAAGACTTCCGTAAAGTTAGCGGTGACCTTGTTGCTTACAACCTAGAAGAAGCAAAAGAATATTGGGCTAAAGGTCTAAAAGAATTAGGTACAGATAAAGTAGAATTAGAGTTCCTAGCAGATGATGATGCAACAACAAAAACTTTAATTCAATATGTTGCTAACCAACTTTCAACAAACCTAGAAGGTTTAACTGTTAACCTTAAACAAGTTCCAAAAGAACAACGCCTTGACTTAGATACAAAAATGGATTATGAAATCCAACTTTCTAGATGGGGCCCTGACTTCCTAGATCCATATACGTTTATGAACCTATGGACTACAAACAGTGGAAACAACTGGACTGGATACTCTAACGCAGAGTATGACAAGTTAGTGAAAGAAACAGCTACAACACTTGCAACTGATAACGTAGCTCGTTACGAAAACTTCTTAAAAGCTGAGAAACTATTATTTGAAGAGGCACCAATTGCTCCTGTTTATCAGGCTTCAAGAGCACAATTAGTATCTCCGAAAGTTCAAAATGTATTTGTTAACCCATTCGGTGCAACTTATGAATACAAATGGGCAGATGTAGCTGAATAAGAAAGTAAAATTATATGTAAAAAGGAGGTATTGCTAAGCAATGCTTCCTTTTTTCTTAGTAACTTTCCATTCTCATACCATAGGGATTATTGTTATTTTTAATAGTTGAGAATTATATACATATTGTTAAAGACATTTTCATTAATAAAAATTTAAAATCAAAATAAAAAGAAACCAGCCACTCAGGACTAGTTCCTAGAAAATATCTATACTAATGTGCTGCCATCATAAGACGTTATTACTTTATATAAATCTGGACGACGGTCTCTAAAAATGCCCCATTCAATACGTTGTGTTTCTAATTGGTCTAGATCAAACTCAGCTACTAATACTGCCTCTTCCGTACGTCCTGCTTCTGCCATTTTGTTTCCTTGTGGAC
>DATMFU010000242.1:0-2480 GCA_035556015.1 Niallia sp.
AGTCAACTAAATGGTAGTTATGAAATATTGAGAATACATGAGTATTTGGAAGAAAAATTAACTTTATTGAGGGAGGATGATTACTAGGCTATTTCTAATAAACATCCTCCTTAATTTATTGTCTACTTAAGATAAAAAACCTAGTTCTCCTTAAAATATGTTTTACCAGGCAAGTCAATACGACTCTCATATGAAACCCTTCTTTTTACGCAAAAGGATAGTCAACAACAACCACGTCTTCAATAACTCCTTCTAATGATCCCACAAACTCTTGATGAACTGGATGAGGCCCATAATTGTCCAGAGCATTCTTATTTTCAAAAGTCACTCGCAGCCCTAAAGTAAACCCCTTCATATTTTCCACTTCCTCTGTAACGTTAAATCCTGCCGTTAATTCTTTAATACCAGGAATCTTATCTTGAAAGCTATTAAGTCTTCCAAGTAATTCCTTTTCTTTCTCCGGTGTTAAAAATTCATTAAATTTAAAAAATACCATGTGTTCATACATTTTTATTCATCCCTTTCGACATAAATTTATTAGAAATTTCATCATTCTTTACATTATTACTCATTATACAGGGGAAATCCAAGCATTTTATCCAATAATTCCATAAATTGGAATCATTTGAATTTTCAAAGGTGAAAAGCGTGTCCCTAGTCCCAACTATACTGTTAAACTCTATTCTACTGATCGTCTACCAATGTTTGTACACTTCCAGATCCACTGTAATTTATTGTTGTGGAGAGACCCAGATATTTGAGACAAGGAAGTAACACTTCCGAAATAGTTTAAATCTATCACGATTACATAGAGGTGTTTTAAACGGAGAGAAAAGGTCATTCGGAAAATAAAATGGAAAGTCGTGAAAATGAGACAGCAAGATTATACCCATAGATAAAAGTTTTTAGTATTAAAAATAGAGGCAAATTCAGTATTACAATGGGACAGTACTGGGGGGACTTATTGTTTTTCTCAACTAGTGGGAAAACTATATTCTTATGATAAAGTAGCCGTCTTTTTGTTTTTTGGATAAGTTAAGAGGAGTTGGATCCATTAAGTGTTATTAAAGTAGTAACAGAACTTTCTTCTGTATACAAAGCTAAAGTAGCGTTTAGAAATTAAAATATATACATGCCAACATAAATGGCATTAGGTGAAATTCAAAAGCTGTACTAGGACATCACCGTGTTCGAGTCACATTAGATACCTTTTTGCATGTAAGTACAGAGGTTTAAACAAAATTTTTCTAGAGAAAATGTGCAATTTGAAAGTATGTGATCAACCTTTTGATAAAAATACCGATAACAAAAAGGAAGGCTCTAACTCAAAGAACCCTCCTTTTCTATAGTAATATTATTTTTTCTTATCGTGCTGCTTTAACAGCTTCAATTGCTGCCTCATAATTAGGATGATTTGAAACTTCGTTTACATATTCAACATATGTAACCTTATCACTTGAATCAATAACAAAAACGGCTCTTGCTAAAAGACGTAATTCTTTAATATGAACGCCATACGCTTCACCAAATGAAAGATTACGGTGATCAGAAAGCGTTTTAACATTTTCAAGCCCTTTTGATCCACACCATCTTTTTTGTGCAAATGGTAAATCAACGCTGATTGTTAACACTTCTACACCGCTTACACTAGAAGCATCTTCATTGAAACGACGAGTTTGTGCATCACAAACCCCAGTGTCAAGTGAAGGTACCACTGAAATTAAGCGTACCTTTCCTTCAGAATCCTCAAGTCTTACCGGTGATAAATCATTATCAAGTACTACAAAATCAGGTGCAGTGTCTCCGACTTTTATTTCTTTTCCTACTAATGTAACAGGGTCATTTAAAAATGTAACTGAAGCCATACCAATTCCTCCTTTATGTCTAAACATTGGATACACATATCTAATGAATACAAACAAATTAACTATCAACCTAACTCGTTTGTATTCTTGTATACTAAGTAATCCAATAACTAAAGTTTACTTTTCCATATTGTCCTTGTCAACATCCATAGTCTCATTTCTTTTTATTTAAAAAACTCAACCAAGAACAGAGACACTTCAGGAATGACTGTAATAACCGTTAAACTTAAAATCATCGCTACAAAAAATGGAACAGTTGCTTTTGCTAGGGACTCAATTGATAAACCTGATATACCAGAACCAACAAATAGATTTACACCTACTGGAGGAGTGATAAAACCAATGGCCAAATTTACAATCATGATAATCCCAAACTGAATTGGGTCGATTCCAATATTAATGGCAATAGGCAATAATATTGGAACTAATATAATGATTGCTGCTACAGTATCCATAAACATTCCAACAAATAAAAGCAAGAGATTAATAAGCAATAATATGACAAGAGGATTAGACGATACACTTAACAATGAATCAGCTACCAATCTAGGAATTTGTTCCATCGTTAAAATTCTTCCAAATGCATTTGCCGTTCCAATAATAATTAATATTGTT
>DATMFU010000243.1:0-3764 GCA_035556015.1 Niallia sp.
GTACTTACAATCGTCGACATGGTACCAGTATTCTGTTGTTCAGGAAAAGATACTCCTTCTGGTAGTTCTCCAATACTAAAGGGAATTATACCTGATATTGTATGTCCATCTGCTGAAACTACCTTCCATTCAGTAGTGTAAATATCATTTGGTAAATCATCCTTTAGATCAACAGTCATCGACTTATTCGTTTTCTCATTTATATGTAAGTTATTTTCATCCACTCTTTCTCCGGACGAATTTAATACATGTATGGAGGCAAAACCAGATTGAATTTTCTCATTAAATTCAATCGTTACGTTATCTGGCGGTGTATCTAAAATTTCATTTTCTCCTGGATTCGAATTTGTTACATATGCATGCGCAGAAACATTATTATTCGGAAGGGATAATAATAGGAACATACATAGTAATGCCCATATAAATCTATATTTTCTAATCATTATTACGAAAGCCTCCACTTCATTTCTAAACTCCTCTTTATTATAGAATAAACTTTTTCTTTCGTACAATAAAGCTATCTTATCATTGTTTTTATTGTCTTAACTTGTTGTATTTTGCGGTTTCCCAGAAAATATTTATCTATTCATATGACTTTTTAAGGTATAGTTTTAATACAAATGGGGAAAATACTTAACAAAACATAAAGGAGGGAAGTCAATGGATATTAACATGACTCCAGAAGATGTAATGCTTACAATCAAACAATTACATACTGCTGGAGAGAATTTGAATAAGAAGAAGGTAAAACAAAGCCATCCAGAATTAATGCGACATGCTCTTCATTATTTTCCTGATTGGAACAGTGCAGTTGAAAAAAGCCAATTAGCTTAAAGATATTCAACTGTAATAACTTCTTAGAATATACATATTCAATTTCATCATGTTATCACTTCCTAGAGACTTTCTCACTCACAAAATATAAAGAGGCTCCTGACTAATACCTGTTAGTAGGTTAGTTTTCAGGTTAGTCCTCTTTTTGTTTCTAGATACTAGAAGAAGGGATAATAATTCATGAAAGATTTTTTTGTGTTATTAAAAAATGGAAATAAATCTGCGCTTCTTGCTACCATCATAAATACGATTATTGCCCTTATTAAAGGATTTGCTTATATAATGACAGGAAATGTAGCAATGTTTGCTGAAACGATGCACTCTTTAGGAGATGCAGCTAATCAATTATTTGTTTTTATAGGTTCTGCTTTAAGTAAAAAAGCACCTACTAAACGATTTCCTGGCGGTTTTGGTAGACTGGTGAATCTCGTGCTCCTTTTTGCGGTACTCATTGTTGGAATTATGGCTTATGAAACAATTAGAGAAGGAATTACACACACCTTTTCCCCTATAGAATCATCAGGATTTTTACTCAACCTATTAGTATTAGGAGTTTCTGTTTGTCTAGAATTTTTTGTATTAATAAGAGCTATGAAGGAAATTATTAGAGATTCAGGTATTGAAGCTAAAGGTTTACAATTATTTCCTGTAAGTATTTCTTATTTAAAAAATGCAAAACCAGCAACCAAATTAGTATTCTTAGAGGATGCTGTTGCTACAGCGGGAGGTATACTTGCTATTTTAGCTGTAGTAATTTCAGAATATACAAATTTCCATCAAGCAGAAGGAATTGCTTCCATTATTATCGGTATCATGATGTTTATTGTGGTAACTAGAGTATTTTTAGATAATGCAGCTGGTGCCATTGGGGAAGCAGATTTAGAGATGGAAAGGAAAATTGGGGCTATCGCTATGAATGACCCTGATGTCAGAGATATTCAATCATTAACTGTTTATAAAGAAGGCGAAGACTTTCATGTTGAATTAAGTATTGAGATTGATAGTAAATTAACAGTTGAACAAGTGGATAGAATATGTGAAAGAATTGAAAGTCAAATATTAGAAGAAAAAGGAGTCTCCGATGTCATTATTGAAATTGATAAAGATGATGGAATTTCTAATTGGTCCATTACAAATAACATGAACAATTAAAAAAACATCCATAAGTGGTAATTCTCTTCATTATTTTAGAGAGTACCACTTATGGATGTTTTTTTGAGAGAAAAGTCTCCTACTATTTAACAGCATCTTCAAATGGAGCAAAAAACACATTTTTAGGTGCAAGTATATCTGTCTCTGTCTCTTCCTCTCTTCCATTAACTTGATATTTCCCTGCTGGAAAATAGTCAAAATAACCAGATTTAATATGAAGCTCTACATAATATTCATCTAATTCTCTCATTAATTGATGATACGACTCTTTATCTATTATCTCACCATACTCATCTATATTAAAATTCTCTCTTATCGCATCTTCAAAATCTGGATAGGATTCAGAAGCAACATATAAGTCTACATCACAACATTCCATACAGAGCAATACCTCTTCTCCCTTTACATTTTCATAGGCATTCTCAACCATATTTTTTAGTATTGCGTCAATTTTTTCTTTATTCATTAGCTTCATTGTAGTTTTCAACTTTATACCCTCCAAGTAACTTAAACACTTTACTTATTACTAATTCTATTTTTTTAACCTAATTTCCTTATATCTTGTTTCTATTTTAATTTACAGTAAAGGGGCAAATAGTATATACTCCTGTCCTTCTATCATACAAAAAAACAAGTACAAAAGAAATAATTTACCTTCGTACTTGTTTTTGTAACTACATAACTATATTTTTCACGATTTCATATGAGGATAATCGATCTTTTTGTGAATAGGTTTGTGTATTAATGATCATTTCATCTGCACCAGTTTCGTTAAGAAATGCCTGTAATTTTTGTTTCACCGTTTCTTCTGAACCTAAAACGGATGCTTTTAATTGTTGATAAACAATCGCTTTTTCATTGGCATTCCATATCTCGTCCATATTTTCAACAGGTGGTTTAAGTTGAGTAGGATTCCCTCTAATTAGACTTAAAAACTGTTGCTGAGAGGATGTTGCTAAAAATTGAGCCTTCTCATCTGTTTCTGCTGCTATTACATTTACCCCTACCATTACATAAGGTTCTGCTAACATATTTGAAGGTTTAAATGATTGTTTATATATATTAATTGCAGGAATCGTATAATCAGGAGAAAAATGACTAGCAAATGCAAAGGGTAAACCAAGTTCCCCAGCTAATCTTGCACTAAAACCACTTGATCCTAATAACCATATTGGAATAGCGGTACCTTCTCCTGGAATCGCCCGTACAGGCAATTGAGTTTCTTCATATGGTTTAAAATATTCTCTAAGCTCCTGTAATAATTCTGGAAAATCACTTCCATCACTTTGATTATATCGACGAAGTGCTCTAGCTGTTAACTGATCACTTCCCGGTGCCCTTCCTAGCCCTAAGTCGATTCGATTAGGATACATAAAATCTAACGTTCCAAATTGTTCTGCAATGACTAATGGTGCATGATTTGGTAACATTATTCCCCCTGAGCCAACTCTTATTGTATTCGTTCCACCAGCAATATAGCCAATTAAAACAGATGTAGCACTACTAGCAATTCCTGGCATACTATGATGTTCAGCCACCCAGTAACGATGATATCCCCATTTCTCTGCATGTTGAGCAAGTTCAAGACTATTCTTAAAGCTTTCTGATGGATTGCTATCTTGAACAATAGGTGCTAAGTCTAGTACTGAAAACTTTATATCCTTTAGTGTTTTTCCCATGCTCTCTCTCCCTTTCATCAGTTCATACCCTACTATATTACTCGTTCATGATTATTACAAATGAATTGCATTTTTTACTCTTTTTTACTTTTTTGATAT
>DATMFU010000244.1:0-15994 GCA_035556015.1 Niallia sp.
TATTCCAAGAAAAAAGAACAAAGTAACTGTTCAGTTAAATAAGGACATAATGAAAAAATTAAGAGACTACTATTATTCTATTCCAGAAGCTTTTCGTCCTAACTATTATTCTAATCATCCATTATTTGTCGCTTTTAATAATATTTCTTATTCCTTTCAGTATGATTATAATAGACAGAAACCAAAATCATTATCTGTACGAGCAATCCAAGAAATGATAAAAGATGAAGTGAAGAGAGCAAATTTACGTAAAATTTCTGCAATTAATCTTAGGAATTCAGCTATTTTAGATAAAATCATCCAAGGTACAGCAGATGAAATGTTGTTGAAACAATTTGATTTAACAAGTGAAGCATCGTTAAGAAGATATAAACAATATGCTTCAGAAAAAAATCCAGACTAGATTGCCTAGTCTGGATTTTCCTAATTTTTATTGTTGGGAGGCATTATTCTCTTCCCAATAAATTTCACTAAAAATTTCAGCAAATGCTTCAAGACTTCGATTTAGTTCCGTTTGTGTATTATCCACTCCACCAATTTCCACTAGCATAGCCCTGTCAGAATAATTTTGATTATATACACCATTTCCTTCTTCTTTTCCTTTTAAGAATACCCCTCTTGATATTCCAGGATATTTTTTCTTTAGCTTCTCGTGTATTTTTGTCGCAAACTCTTGGTTCTTTTCATAATTTTTATTTGCTTCTCCAATAATAAAATATAGTTTCGCGTAGTTTTTACCATTTATAGTAGCCGTTGTTTGTTTTTTCCTTGCTGAGTCACGATGTATATCAATCAAATAATTTAATTCATTATTTTTACTAACTGCAGCTTCAACTACTTCTTTTGAAATCGAATAGGAAGAATAGAAATTCAAGTTTCGTTCAAGTAATTTTTGATTTATATTCGTTTTATCAAGTTGAACCCCTATCCCTTCTTGTTGAAGAAGATTTGAAAGTTTACTACTTAACCCAACCACATTTACACGTTCGTCAGAACTAACCGCTTCATTTGGATTGCTAGCATTTTTTAACGCTGGTAAATATGCTTCTATATTATGTGTATTATAAATTAACACTGTTTTATTTTTGGGTTCTTTAACTGGCGGTTTATTTTCTTCTTTTGTTGGTGTTTCTTCCGCTTCCTCGATTTTTTCTTCATCAACTACTTTTGGATTTTTTAATAATTCCTCTGATGGTGTTGATTCAAATGGTAAATTGGCTATAGTAGTCCCTTCTTCGGCAACTACAATTTCCGTATGGAAAAAAGTTAAAGCAGGTAACTCTCTTCCAAGTAATGTTCGTGTATCATCAAATCTTATATTTGTTGTTAATTGAAAGAATAAGTTTGATAGAGAAATACCTCTCCCTTCTGATTGCGGGAAGAGATGGTTCTCACTATGAAAAATATCTGTATATAATTCTGTTGAATTAACAGACTTTAATAGTGAGGCAATATTATCAGATGTAAGTTTGAAAGAAAAAATGGAAGTTGTAATCATGGCTACAATGATAAATATAAGAATAATCCCTAGTATAGTAGAATTTAGATACTGGATTATAGTGCGTGTTTTGGAGGTTTGCATGGTCCATCCCCTTTCTCTCTATAGATATATGTATATTTAGTAGAAAATAGTCTTGTAATCTATGAAATATTTGAATATGATTTACCATTTTTTATAGGCTAATTTTTTATAATAAATAATATTTTTGAATGCGTAAAATTTTTATGAATTATTACATTTAAAGTACTATTTTTCTTAATGGTATAAATCTACTATTTGACTCCATACAATTTATCTACTTATTGACATTTGTTGAATGAAGATTCAATACGAATTTGAATGCGTAAAATTTCATGTTTGAACATAAAAAAGTCTTCGAACTTTTTCATGTTCAAAGACTTTTTTCGTTATTATTATTGAAAAGAAAATAATAATTCTGCTTCACAAATTAATTCCCCACTCACGGTTGCTCTTCCTTTAGCTTTCGCAAAACTATTTTTTACTTTCTCTACAAAAACTTCCATACAAAGTTCATCACCAGGTAAAACAGCTTTTCTAATTTTCGTATGGTTAATTCCTGTAAGTAACGCAAATTTATTGTGATGTTTCTCTTTAATATGAATAGCAACTGCTGTAACTTGCGCTAATGCCTCAATAATAAGTACACCTGGCATTATTGGATTTTTGGGATTTTGGCCAACAGCAAATGTATCTTCCTTCGTTATTTGCTTAACCCCTACAGCCATTTCCCCTTCTTTTAATTCCAAGATTTCATCTACTAGTGGAAGAGGATATCTATTTAATATATCCTTAACATTTTGTAGGTTTATCATTTGTAATCCCCTTTGATAAGACTATCTTGTAACTGTGCCATGATATTACTTAATTCTTCTGTTAACATAGCTGGATCCTTCTTAGTTCCATCCTCATTCTTTAACTGAATTGGATCACCAAAAATCACTTTAATTTTTCTACCACTTAGTAGACCCTTTAAATCAGTTGGTCCACTGTATGCAGCTGGAACAATTGGTACTTTTGCTAGATTAGCAATTGTGGCAGCTCCTTTTTTCAATGGTACATCTTCAGAGGTTCTTGTACCACTTGGGAATATCCCTACAATTTTCTTATCTTTCAACAGTTTCACTGGAGTTTTAATACTGCTTGGACCTGGATTTTCACGGTCTACTGGAAAAGCATTGATACTATTTAAGAATTTTGCCGCTTTCGGATTAGAAAATAGCTCTTTTTTCGCCATAAAATGTATTTGATTAGGAAGTAAAGCTGTTCCTAATGCCACCACATCGATCCAACCAATATGGGAGCATGCAACTACATAGCCGGTATCCTTTGGAAGTTTATTTTTATTAATTACCTTTGTTCTACCAAATATTCTTAATACAATATTTGCGAAATTACTAGTAAATGTATACATTTATATCCTCATTCTCCTTTATGTATCGGAATTACTCTATTTGTTTTATGAAAGTTATGTAATCCTATTATGCCATCTACTATTAGGACTAGATACTATATTTTTACTTCCCATTTATTATATATCAATGTTTATTAAAAATATAGTAGATTAGTGAAGGATATCCCTTAATCTAATTAATTTCCATCATTTTTTTACCTAACCGGTTTCAAAAAACTAAATATAAAATTGGATAAGAAAAGGATGTCCCTAAAAATTTGAACACTTTACGCAAAACTCCTTTTTCAATCTAGTAGTTAATAGAAAAAACTAGATAGGATATTTTACATATATTTCAAATTTTTTTGACATCCTTATACTAAATTATTTAAATCTGAAAAGTAATTGGTTTATTTTGCTCCATTCTCTAACCATTGGATTGTACCATTAATTAGCTGGTTAAAATGGTTAGAATCGGAAAAAGTATGTTCTCCATTTTCAATTAATAAAGTAGATACATTCCCCTTTTTTCTAGTAAGATAATTTTCTTTATATTTTTGCAAATAATGAACAGAAATATCATCATCTTTTGTTCCATGGGCGATAAATACGTCTCCCTTAAATGAAGAACATTTCGATAAAGGTCTATAATCTGATAATGATTGGAAATAGCAATGATAAAAAGAATAACCATAAAAATCTACTTGTTCATTTTTTTCTAACGCAGCCATCCTACTTTCTCCAAATATTCCTTTAATATCAGTATCTGGACAACCAACTGCAGCCCATTGAATAAGACGGTTTACTCTTTGATCCTCAATCGCTGTAAAAACCGCTACAGCTCCACCTAAACTATGTCCTAGAAGAATTAATTCCTCCATTGCAACATTTTCAGCAGTATAATCAATAACTGTTTTTGTCTGATTAATTAGATCTTCAAAGGTGTTTTTACCATATTCACCACTTGATTCACCACAACCTTTATAATCAAACCTTACTACTAAATAACCTCTTTCTGTTAAAGCCTTACTTGCCTTAACAAATAATCGGTCAACACCAACTCTGCTACCAATTAATCCGTGGCAAATAATAACTGTCTTATAACCGTTACTACTAGTATGTTTCTTAGGATAATCTATTGAAAGGACAAGATCCTCTTCTTTCCATTTAATTGTATGTACTACACTCATTTTACGTTCCCCCTATAAACAGGTTCCTATTTTATATTTATATTATACATTATTCCTACCTGTTTAGTAAGGTTAATTTCCGAAAAATTTTTTATCTTTTTTATTTACTAGATAAATATCTATGTTGGTTCCGTCTTTATCTATATTGCGTTAAAATAGATACATACTATAAAAATAAGCTTGAGATTAAATGTAAGGAGAAATTATGACATATATTGATTTCCATCACCATTCCAATCATTCCTTTGATTCCAAGGCTATAATGAAAGATATTTGTGAACAAGCAATTAATAAAGATATACAGGAAATCTGTTTTACTGAACATTTTTCTGTTAATCCGAAGGCTCCAACATATGGACATATATCGTGGGAACATTATTTATCCGATATCGAATCATGCCGTGAACTATATAAAGGTAAGTTAAAAATTAGACTAGGCATTGAATTATGTGAACCACATTTATTACGAGAGGAATATAAAAAGGCTTTATCTTCCATTCCTTTTGATTACATTCTAGGTTCTGTACATAATATAGAAGGTTTCACTTTAAGAAGATACATGAATAGCCATTTAGATCGTGACATTTATTTAGATTATTTTATGGAACTTAAAGAACTTGTCACATATGCAGATATTGATGTATTAGCCCATTTTGATTTAATGAAACGGTATGCTTTTTCCACAATTGGTAATTATGATTTTACTAAATATAAAGATATTATTTCATCTCTCTTATCTATCGCGATTAAGAGAGAAATTGGATTAGAGATTAATACATCTGGGTGGAGAACTTCATTAAATGAGTCATTACCAAATCTAAATGTATTGCACCTATATCGTCAATTAGGCGGAGAATTATTAACCATAGGTTCAGATTCTCATGATAGTGATAATGTAGGAGCAGGCTTTCACGAAGCAATTCAATTAGCAAAAGAAGCAGGATTCTCTTCTATTTATTCCTATCAAAATAGAACACCAATAAAAATTAATATATAAACATAAAAACAAACCAGATTCTCTTGAATAGAGGATTTGGTTTGTTTTTCTTGTCGTTAAATATAAGAGACTATTATTTCCGCTTTGCCACCTATTTGGAATTGGCCAAAGTTATTTGGTAGAAGAAAATGATCTCCTTTTTTGAAGGGATATTCTTCTCCATCTTTCTCTAAAGCTCCATTTCCTTCAATAACACTGCATAATAAGAAAGGTTTATCTTGCGTTCTTGTTGAAGTACCATTAAGGACCCATTTTTCTACACTAAAATATTCACATTCAACAAATTTTGTTATCTCTACTTCTCCTTCTTCTATTGTAATTGGAGTTGTAGCTTCTAGTTGATGTGGTACAGTTGTCACTTTTATCGATTGATCTATGTGCAGCTCTCTCTTATTTCCTTCACTATCAACTCGATCATAATCATAAACACGATAAGTAGTGTCTGAATTTTGCTGCGTTTCTAAAATAATGATTCCTTCTCCAATTGCATGAATAGTTCCACTTGGGACAAAAAAGAAATCGCCTTTTTTTACTGGTACTTTATTTAAAAGTTCATTCCACTTATTTTCTGCAATCATATTTTCTAACTCTTGTTTTGATTTTGCATGATGTCCGAAGATGATTTCAGATCCCTCTTTGCAATCAATTATGTACCAACATTCTGTTTTTCCTAATTCACCGTTTTCATGAATACGAGCATATTCATCATTTGGATGAACTTGTACAGATAAATCTTGATTTGCATCCAATATTTTAGTAAGAAGTGGAAAGCGATCTCCTTCCATATTGGCAAATAACTCACGATTATTATCCCATAATTCGCCTAACGTTTTTCCTGCATATGGACCATTTTTAACTACACTCTGTCCATGTGGATGTGCAGAAAAAGCCCAACATTCACCTGTTTTATCACTAGGGATTTCATAACCAAAGCCTTTTAGCTCTGTACCTCCCCATATTCTATCTTTAAAAATTGGTTGAAAAAATAATGGTTCATTCATTTATAATGGAGCTCCTTCTTTACAATATTTACTAACTTATTCTATCATATTTTCCTTATTATATTAGTTAATTTTCAAATTTAGAAAATTATACTTTATTACTTTCATCCCATTTTTGTCTAAGAAATGAATCAATAGTATTTATTTCTGTCAGAATAGAGAAAAAATTAACACTTTATGGAAAAATCATGTTTTAATAGATTTGTATTCTTAAAATTTTAGGGGGTATTTATGAAAAAGGTTAAATGGAAAACTATTATTGCTTTATCATTAATGATTTCTTTAATCATTAGCACTCTTCCGTTGCAAACCGTATCTGCTTCAGAAGATCAATCTATTACAAAAGCCACACAAATTTCGATTGGAGAAACTATTAGTTCCAATTTTGAGACTGAAGAATATATTAAATGGTATACGATCAGTCCAAATACTGTTACTAGTACCGCTACTCATTTAGAATTAGCCTTAGACTCGGCTGAAGAAATGAACATTACAGTCTATTCAAGTTTAGAGAATGCGAAAAATAATATTGCATTTGATCAGTATAATAGCTTGAGTTTCGATGGAATGACAGGTATTGTCTATTTTCCTATCGCTTGGGAAGGTCCATACTATATTAAAGTAGAATACTATCCCTATTATGAGGAAGATTACTTAGAAGAAGACGAGGAAGTAATAGAACCTGACTCTAGTTTTACGTTACGTGCAAAAAGTATTAATAATCCACCATCTGTAGAAACAGAGGAAGCATGTCCTGTTGAGTTAAGTACAAAAGATAAAAAAGATGGACAAACAATCCTGACACAACTTAGAACGATCCGAGACACTGTTCTTTCTTCAACAGAAAGTGGAAAAGAAATATCTTCTCTATATTATAAAGTGGCACCCTTCTTAGCTGCTAAAATGGTTTTTAATAAAGAATTACGAGAAGATATACTTTCTGACTTAAGAAAGTTAAAACCTATTTTCGAAAGCATTCTAGAAGATGGAACATCTAGTAGTTATAAGATAACTAAAGATGAATCACACGCTATTAATCGACTATATGAATATGCAATTAATGCATCTCCTACCCTACTCCAAGACAATATTAAATTAATTGCTAACAAAGTTAACCTTGCTAAGCTAGAAGGCAAAAGTATAGATGATATTTTCCAATTGTTAGGTGCTTCAAGTACATCCATTACGAACAAAGAAGTTTCAAATAAATATATCATTAAGCTAAAATCCGGGAAAACTTTATCAAGTTTAAAAACAAACCTTTCCTCGTATAATATTCAAACCATCAATGAACTAGAAAACTCAGACAAAATCGCTGAAGGATTATACTCTATCGAATTAGATCAAAATAATTATTCAACGAAACAAGCAAAATCACTTATTTCTAACATAGAAAAATCAAAAGATATCGAATATATTGAGCCTGTTAAACAATATAAATTATTGAGTATGCCAAATGATGTATCCAGTAGCTATCAATGGTCATTAAAAAATACTGGTCAAACAAATGGTAAAGAGGGCGCAGACATCCAGTTTGAAAAACTTTATTCTTTACAAGTAGCTACGAATCTAAAAGAAACCGTTATTGCCGTAGTAGATACTGGAGTAGATTCCTCATTGGCTGACTTTAAAGGGAAACTATTACCTGGATATGATTTTATTAATAATACTAATATAGTAGTTGATGATAATAACCATGGTACACATGTAAGTGGAATTATCGCTGCAACGATGAATAATGGTTATTCCATGTCTGGTATAAACAATACAACAAAAATTTTGCCAGTTAAAGTACTAGATGCAAGTGGTTCTGGAGATACAGAGCAAATTGCGAAAGGAATAAAATATGCTGTTGACCATGGAGCAAAAGTAATCAACTTAAGTTTAGGTGGTGATTACAGCCGCGTTCTCGAATCGATGTTGCAATATGCTAATAGTAAAAATGTAACAGTTATTGCTGCAAGTGGAAACGATGGTTATGAACTCGTAAACTACCCTGGTTCTTCTAAATATGTAACAAGTGTTGGGGCAACAAATGATTTAGATATCGTATCTGACTATTCTAGTTATGGGCCTGAATTAGACCTTGTAGCTCCAGGTACCAATATTCCGAGTCTTGTGCCTAATGGAAATCTAACTTTGTATAGTGGTACATCAATGGCTACACCACATGTTTCTGCAGTTGCCGGTCTATTATTATCATTGAATCCATCCTTAAAGCCAAAACAAGTAGAAAAATACTTAACAGATACAACGATAAACGTGGCATTTGAAGAAACGGACAATGGCTATAATGACGATTACTATTATTATGAAGAATCTGATGATGGTTATTATGAAGAATATCCAGTACAAAAATTCGATCCTGGGTTCGACATTGTTTCTGGTTGGGGTAAATTGAATGGCTTAGCCGCATTCAGTGCATTGCAACTACAAGCAAGTGTAGATACTGTATATAATAGTACTAGAAAAATAACGGGTACTGCTGTTAGTGGTACTACAGTAAGTATTAAATTAGAAAACAAAACGTATAAAGCTACAGCAGATAAAAACAACAAGTATAGTATTGAAATTCCATTACAAGTAACAGATAAGATTCTATCTGTTGATTTCTCAAAGAAAATGACAAACGCAGCGGAAGCAAATACTTCTATTCGCACTTATGTGGTAAAAGATACCGCAGCACCTAAGGTTCCAACTGTAAATAAAGTCGGAGATAACGACAAAGTGGTGACAGGAACAAGTGAAGAATATGCTACGATTACTGTAAAAGCAAACGGCAAAAAACTTGGCAGTGCTAACGCAGATAAAAATGGGAAATATTCTGTTAAAATAGCCAAGCAAAAAGTAAATACTACTCTTTCTGTTACTGCTACTGATGGAGCAAAGAATACAAGTAGTGCTAAAACAGTGAAAGTCTATGATAATACAGCTCCTTCATCACCAACTGTTAAGGGAACGATTAGTAATAAGTCTGAAACCATTTCAGGGAAAGCTGAAGCAGGTTCTACTGTTATAGCTAAAGTTGGAAAAAAAGAACTTGGAAAAGCTGTAAGTAATAAAAAAGGTGAATATACAATCAAAATCAAGAAACAAAAAGCAGAAACTAAAATTAGTATTACAGCAACTGACAAAGCGAAAAATACTAGTAAGGCTAAAGAGATTAAGGTGGCTGATAAAATAGCTCCTAATGCTCCTAAAGTAAATAACGTAACTACTAAATCAACAAAAATAACTGGAACTGCTGAAGCTAATTCTACTGTTACAGTTAAAGTTAATAAGAAAACCTTAGTAAAAGGAACTGCTAATAAGGATGGAGCTTTTTCTTTAAAGATTAGTAAGCAAAAAGAAAAAACAACTTTATCTATCACTGCAACAGATAAGGCTGGAAATGTGAGTAAAGCTACAACTAAGGTAGTATCAAAAGCTAAATAATAAAAAAACAGGAAAAGTCTTTATATAGACTTTTCCTGTTTTTTTTCAATTTCTGGAATGATGTTTGTATGGTTTGTTTTTTTAGATGATCTTCCATGCAAGTAAAAATAAATGACAAGGACAACAAGTATATAAAAGCTACTGAATAGATAGAAAGAGCTTAACCCGATTGCACCGCCAATTATTCCTACTATGTAGGATCCAAACCCAATCCCTATATCAAATAGTGATAGAAAAGTAGCAG
Source organism: Niallia sp. (assembly GCA_035556015.1). Lineage (GTDB taxonomy): Bacteria > Bacillota > Bacilli > Bacillales > Cytobacillaceae > Niallia. The sequence goes on from DATMFU010000244.1 coordinate 9,780, forward strand.
TTGCAAGTCCTCTTCTTTGAGGTGCAGCCTTCTGAATAGCAATAGTTTGTAAACATGGGAACATCGTGCCATACCCTAAACCAATTAATGCAGCAGCAAGTAAAAATACCCATGAACTAGTTGCCATACTCAATGTAATCATTCCTACTGCGAACAAAATAATGCAAGGATAAATGATAATATTTGCTCCGAATTTATCAAACCATCTTCCAGCAAATGGTCTTGCCATTAGCATTACAATCGCATAAACGACAAAAAAGTAGCCTGAAACACTAATTAAACCTTGTTCCTCTGCAAAAACGGACACAAAAGATAAAATAGAAGAATAGACAATACCAAATAATGAAGCAACTATACTAATCTTTACAGCCGTTTTTTCAAATAATTTATCAAATTGAATACCTTTTGTCTTAACTGTTTCTTTTACTTCTGATCTTGTTTTTGGAAGTTTAAGAACGAAGCCAGTAATAATTGCTAAAGCAGCAAAAACAATCGATAAAATAAATAATGTTACACTCCCCCAAGAATTAATGGCTTGTAAACCAAGAAAAGGACCTATAACCATCGCTAAATTCATACTCATGGAATAGTAACCCATTCCTTCTCCTCTTCTAGATTGTGGGAGAAGATCTGCAACAATAGTTCCCGTTGCTGTTGTAGCCATTCCAAACCCAATTCCATGAATAGCTCGAACAATTAATAAGCTACTTACAGAAGTAGCAATAGGATAAAACAGACTTGCAAGTAAAAATATTGCTAGTGACGTAACTAGTATGGCTTTAGAGCCATATTTTTGTATCATGTTACCAGCTATAGGTCTAATGATAATCGCAGTTAATACAAATACTGTTACAATTAAACCTGCAATAGATTGTTTTCCATTTAAATCTCTTATTGCATATAGTGGTAAAGATACGAGTAAAAAATAAAAAGTTAAAAATAAAAAAAAGTTACTTATCCATATTTGGATAAATCCCTTTGTCCATAACGCTTCTTTCTCCATGTTATTCCTCCTCTAGCAATAATGATTTCGACCAATCTATGATGATACTATTCAATTGCTCTACATTTTCACTAGGTATTTTTTGTATAAGTTGTTGATTTGCCTGTAACACAGCCTTCTCCCACTTCGGGAATTCCATGTGAGCCATTTCTGTTAACACGACTTGATTGGAACGTTTGTCATCTCCTTTGACTTGTAAACAATAGTTTTTCTCCACTAGTTTTTTTATTGTACGTGTCACAGGTGGGGCTTCAATAGATAAATACTCTGCAATCTCCTTTTGTGTAAGTGGGCCTTTCCTTTTAAGGACATACAAAATAGTCCATTCCGAACTAAATATATCGAATGGTTGCAAGGCATTATTTAGACTCTTTGTTAATTGCCTGGCAAGCTGTTGAATGGAATGGAAAAGTTCATGTGTTTCAACCATAGTTTTCTCCTATCTCCGCATTAGTTACCTAGGTAACTATATCATAAAAGATACTATTTAGACAAGGCAATGGTTACTGGTTTAAGACCAATTAGGACCATTATTAAATATTTCCTGTAAAAGAACGATATTTAGACACAATACTCATAAATTAAATAGTTTTTTACTATATTTTTTTCAAAAATAACCTACCATATCATTATTCATATGTGGAATCTAATGAGCATAAATTCCTTACATTACTAACATACAAATAGCCAAAAGTTTTATTGCACTAAGTATTTAATACTGTAAAAGGATTAAGTGTTTAAAATTCCACTCTTTTGTTTCATTACTCTTCCTATATTTAGAATGTATTTTATACTATGTTTTACAAAAATCAATAAAATTTTATATTTAAATAGTTATAAATACACTTTAACCTTTATAATTTGCATATTTTTTATCCAATTAAATATATTAATATATTTAATTTCCAAATGTAACCGCTTTTATTTTTTCTAAAAAAAGCCTATGATGGATTCATAAGTATTTGTGACGGAATTGTGACAAATACTTATGAAGTAACATTTAATTTATACTATAACTTTTATTGGAGTGAACAGCATGATATACGCAAATCCGAATACAGATGGTGCATTAGTTCAATTTAAAAAACAATATCAAAACTTTATTGGTGGCGAATGGGTTCCACCAGTAAAAGGTCAATATTTAGATGTAATTTCTCCTGTGACAGGTAAAGTTTTTACTAGTGTACCCCGTTCTTCTGCTGAAGATGTTGAGTTAGCACTCGATGCAGCACATGCTGCAAGAGATGCTTGGGGGAAAACATCCGTTGCTGACCGTGCACTAATTTTACTTAAAATCGCGGATCGTATTGAGGAAAACCTTGAGATGATTGCAGTTGCTGAAACTTGGGACAATGGTAAAGCTGTTCGTGAAACGTTAAATGCAGATATTCCTTTAGTTGTAGATCACTTCCGTTACTTTGCAGGAGCAATTCGCGCACAAGAAGGCGGCATTAGTGAAATAAATGAAGATACAGTAGCATACCACTTCCATGAGCCTCTTGGGGTTGTTGGACAAATTATACCTTGGAACTTTCCATTATTAATGGCTGCATGGAAAATTGCACCCGCTTTAGCAGCAGGTAACTGTATCGTATTAAAACCAGCTGAACAAACACCTGCTTCAATTTGTGTATTAATTGAATTAATTCAAGATATTTTACCAAAAGGTGTATTAAATATTGTCCAAGGTACAGGGATAGAGGTAGGTAAACCATTAGCTACAAATCCACGTATTGCAAAAATCGCATTTACTGGCTCAACAGCAGTTGGTCGTTCTATCATGCAATATGCAACAGAAAATATTATTCCTGTAACATTAGAACTTGGTGGTAAATCACCAAACCTATTCTTCCCAGATGTTATGGATCAAGATGATGAATTTTTAGATAAAGCAATTGAAGGCTTCGCATTATTCGCTTTAAACTCTGGTGAAGTTTGCACATGTCCTTCTCGTGCATTAATACATGAATCTATTTACGATAAGTTTATGGAAAAAGTATTAGAACGTATCAAAAAAATAAAACTAGGAAACCCACTAGACACTGAAACAATGATGGGTGCTCAAGCTTCTAAACAACAATTAGATAAAATTTTATCTTATATTGATATCGGGAAAGAAGAAGGAGCAGAACTATTAATTGGTGGAGATCAAAACACAGTAGAAGGTGACTTTGAAGGTGGTTATTATGTAAGACCGACTATATTTAAAGGTCATAACAAAATGAGAATATTCCAAGAAGAAATCTTTGGTCCAGTTCTATGTGTAACAACATTTAAAGACTTTGAAGATGCAATTGAAATTGCAAACGATACATCATACGGTTTAGGTGCAGGAGTTTGGTCTCGTAGTGGAGAAATCGCGTACCGTGCTGGTCGTGCAATTAAAGCAGGCCGTGTTTGGACAAACACTTACCACCAATACCCTGCCCACGCTTCATTTGGTGGTTATAAACAATCCGGTATTGGCCGTGAAAACCACCTAATGATGCTTAGCCACTATCAACAAGTAAAATGTATGTTAGTTGGATACAATAAGGGATCTATGGGCTTCTATTAATATGCAAAAGGTAATTGCAACAACTGCTGCAAAGGAATTAATTTATCAGCTGCAGGATAAACACGGTCCATTGATATTCGTCCATTCAGAAGGTTGTTGTGATGGTACTTCACCAATCTGTATGAAAAAAGACGATTTTTATCTTAGCAGTCAAGATGAACTTTTAGAAGAAGTAGAGGGCGTTCCCTATTATATGCATCGGTCGAACCAGTCCTACTGGAAACATTTGCAGATTGTCATTGATGTGACTGAGGGAATCAGTAATTCTTTTTCGTTAGAGAGTACGGAGAATAAATCATTTATAATTCGTGCAAAGAAGTTAGAGAATTAACATTACTTTAAACTAAGAAGCTACCCTATTGTGGACAACACAATAGGGTAACTTCTATTCTATATTGAATCAGAATAAAAAAATACATAGCTGAAAACAAGATTAAAAAGTGAGAAAGCTGTTGAAAAGAAAATCTTAAAAAATGACTTTAACATTAACTCTTTAATTTCAACTAATTTGGCAACTTATTTAGTTCTTTCACACATTTCCAGCAAGAAATTTCTTTAATTCCTTTATATTTCTTCTTGATAGATCTAAGCCCATTTCATAACTGCGTTTCATCTGTATGGTATCTTTTTCAAAGCTATTTAATGGAAACTCTGGTCTAAAGACAAATGCCTTGCCCTCATCCTCTAATTGTTCAATATAATCCATTGTTTTATTATAACTTTCAACACGGTCTAGTACTCTGTTTGCTAGTTTAGGATATTTACGTTTATACAATCTGCTAGTCCATTTTGATTGACGATCTATCTTTTTCCGATATCCTTTTGGTCGTGTTAACACAAATACATGCTTTTCATATCCCTTTTCTTCTGCTCTGGAAACTGGAATTGGATCTGCTAAGCCACCATCATAGTATGGAATATTATTTATCTTTATTTCTGGAAAAATGATTGGTAATGCACAAGTAGCACGTAGCATCGTACATTCACGGTCCATTTGCAACGCATCAAGAAATTCAATTTCACCAGTTAATGCATTTGTTACACCTAATTCAATTTCACCATCATACTTTGCATAAGACTCCCAATCAAAAGGATCTAGTTCATTTACTAAAACATTATAGGCAAAATCTAAACCAAAATAACTGCCTTCTTTAACATAATTTCGGAGACTCATATAACGTTTATCATGACGATAGTTAGCTATCACACGATAGGGACGTTCTTTTTGTTTTGCCACATATGTACAAGCATTGACTGCACCAGCTGAAATTCCAACCACATATGGAAACTCAATTCCTTCATCTATAAAAACATCAAGAACACCTGTAGAATAAATGGTTCGAAAAGTTCCACCCTCTATAACTAAGCTTGTATTTTGATACATTGTCATTGAAAACACCTACAATTTCTTATTATTCTAAATTGGATACGTAAAATTTTGATTATTACATTTCACTTTTGTTGAATATACTTTAAAAGGATTGCTTTCTTTTTTATTTTAACCGTTTTACATTAATTATGTAACTTCTTAATACCAACATAAAAGCTTACCAAAAAAATTAAAGGTAAGCTTTTTTCACAAATTATTCGTCTTTTATTTGGATACTATCCCCATTCTTAATTTTCCCTGTTTGTAAGACAGATCCATATAAACCAAAATGATTACTTCGTTCTTTAACGATTTGCTTTAGAAGTTTAGGGTCTTTTGTACCTGTTTCTGGATTCACAGTAATTATCATACACCGTTCACAATACTTATTCACACGTATTTTCACATCATTACCTATACATAATACTTTTCCAATTAGGTTATCTTCTGTTAATTCCTTATTCTCTATTTCATAAATTATATTCCCTCGAAATCTTCTTTCATCTACTTCTTCCCCATAAGTATTTTCCAATTCTCTTAGTGAAGTAGTAGAAATTAATAATAGATTATCTTCTTCAATTGCAGGAAAAGGAACAAAATCTGGCTGATAGGTAACTCTATCTATCTGTCTGTTACTTTCCTGACTAATTCGTTTTAATAAATCATCGTCATTCCAATCATAAGTACTACCATCATTAGTACTAATCTCAATACGTGGAAAGACGTCTGCCTTTTCTTCGCCGATAAATCTTGCACGATATGTAACCATGTTCGGATACTGTGTAATGGTTACATATTTCCCACTTTTTTTATCGATAAAAGCATGGCTTCTATCCCCATACAAGCCATAAGACATGACCTCCACACTTTCAACACTTTCTCCTGTAAAAGATTTTACAGGATGTCTCATTATTTTCGTAACACTACCTACTTTCATTTAAACACCTTTTTCCCCTTTTCCTCGATTATACTAAATAAACCAAATAAAGAGAATGTACTAAAAATAATATCTATTTCAAATCTTCCCTAGATTACATAATAGATATTATTTTGTACATTCTCCATTGTTCATTATTAAGGTTTTGACTCCTTTAAATCTACTGATAATAATTTTTCTGTTCTGCTATCAAATGTTAAATGGACAAAAACACCAATCTCTTTTTCATCCTTTTTTACTATCAGTTTGAATTTCTCCGTTGATTTCCCTTTATTTTCTTCTTTCCCAACATGCAAATAATCCGTTATTTCACTATCTGGATATGCTTCTTGTGTTTTTGCCATAGCAA
>DATMFU010000245.1:0-2687 GCA_035556015.1 Niallia sp.
TTCTCCTCCATAATGTACAGGAACTGTGATTGTTCGTTGATTTTTCTCTTCTGCCTCTAGATTAGATGCTATTATTTTAGCTAATTGTATTGAAACTGCTTCATACGGACTTTTGAATGGTTCTCTTTCATAAAAGTAATACAGATTATAAAATATAGTGATGGACGTAAATCCCGGAACATATTCCAATAACCATTTCGGTTTTAGCTTATCTAATTTACCAATAATACATTGTATTCGAAAATGGATTTCTTCCGTTATCTCCGTTCCAAATTCTACAAGAATACCTTGATCCCCTAATGGATGCATCTTATAATTCATAAACACGCTCCTATCTCTCCCTAATAAAAAATTCTATCAATACTTAAGTAAAACCTTCTTAGAAGACACAAAAAAATAGTCCGTAACAATCAATAGGCTAATAAAGATCCGAAAACCTCTATTAATCACTTTGCTACGAACTACCTTTTTTATTAAATCAATTATTTTGAATCTCTTATTTTATCTATTTCATCTGCTACAAATTGAACCTGTGTTCCAACAATAACTTGTATACTATTTTTCCCTACGATATTAATACCTGGTACTCCTGTCGCTTTAATTTTATCTTTATTAACGACATTCATATCCTTTACTTCAATTCTAAGTCGAGTGACACAGTTATCAACAGAAGTTACATTCTCATCTCCACCAAGGCCTGCGTAAATTTCAGATGCCATGGCAGCAAACTTGTTATCAGATGAAGTTACTTCGGTTTGACTTACCTCCATAAGATCATCATCTTCTCTTCCTGGCGTTTTAAAATTAAACCTCGTAATTAAGAAGCGGAAAAGCGTATAATAAATCACTGCAAATACTAAACCTTGAATAATAATCATGAACGGTTTATTGGCCAGTGGTAAATTATAGCTTAATAAATAGTCAATTAACCCACCACTAAAAGCAAATCCTGCTGTCCAGTGAAAACTTGCAGCAATAAATAGAGATAAACCAGTTAAAAGAGCATGAACGACATATAGTGCTGGCGCAGCAAACATAAAAGCAAACTCAATCGGTTCTGTTACTCCCGTAACAAATGCTGCAACCCCTGCTGCTAACATTAAAGAAGCGACTTGTTTTTTTCTTTTTGTTTTAGCTGTATGATACATAGCAAGAGCTGCTGCTGGAAGACCAAACATCATAACTGGGAAGAATCCAGCTTGGTACATACCAGTAACACCTTTTGTTCCATTGCTAGACCAGAAATTATTTATATCATTAATTCCCGCAATATCAAACCAGAAAACGGCATTTAAGGCATGGTGTAGACCAGTTGGAATTAATAATCGGTTAAAGAATCCATAGATTCCTGCACCAACTGCACCTAATTTACTAATTGCCTCCCCAAAGGAAACTAGTCCTGTAAAAATGGTTGGCCAAATATATAGTAATAATAAGGAAATAACTAACATAGCTGCTGCACTAAGAATTGGTACTAACCTTTTTCCACTAAAAAAAGCGAAGGCTGTCGGTAGTTGTGTCTTACTAAATCGATTATACAAAAATGCAGAAACGGCACCAGCTAAAATACCAATAAAAGCATTTTCTATTTTAGAAAAGGCTAGGTTTACATCTTCTACATCAATCCCTTGAAGCATGGCAACAGAGCCAGGTGATAACACTGTCTTTATTACTAAGAATGCAACTAAACCACTTAAAGCGGAAGCACCATCCTTATCCTTAGATAATCCTAATGCAACACCTACTGCAAAGAGTATTGCGATATTATCTAAAATAGAAGATCCAGCTTTAATCAAGAAAGAAGCTATCGGACTTCCGGCTCCCCATCCAGATGGATCAATAGCATACCCAATCCCCATTAAAATAGCTGCGGCAGGAAGTACTGCTACTGGAAGCATCAACGCGCGTCCTAATTTTTGTAAGTATGATTTCATACATTTCCCCCCTAAATTAGGTAAAAAACATCCAATCCCTGGCCTTTCTCTTTCTACTGTATTCCACCCCTATAATCGTCATTTCTTCTTCTGGGCATCCCTCCTTTAAGTCACTTTTTCTCGCGGAAATACAATTGAACTGCTTTCTTGATATGACCTTTTCCTTTGTTAAGATAAGCAATAGCTTCGTCATGCGTTCCGTCGGTTAAAGTGCGGAAAATAGAGACTTTTAAATGATAGTCATTTTCTCTTAGAATGCTTTCAGCTTCTTTTTCACCAATCTCTGTTAAATTTGCTAATGTGTCTACTGCACGCTTTACTAATTTTTTATTAATTAGCTTCATATCTATCATTTCATTGCTATATACTTTTCCAAGTCTAATCATAGTGGCTGTCGATAGCATATTTAAAATCATCTTTTGAGCAGTTCCTGCCTTTAATCGAGTTGAGCCTCTTATTACTTCCGCTCCAGTTACAGCTTCAATACCAAAATCACATATGCTGGACAACATTGTATTTGGATTATTACTAATTCCTATCGTAAGGGCATGAAGTTCCCGAGCAAATTGGATAGCTGAAAGAACAAAGGGGGTAGATCCACTAGCTGTTACCCCAATTAGAATATCTCTCGAAGAAAAGGAATGAGATTGTAAAGTAGCGATGATTTGTTTTTCATCATCTTCTGTTTCTTCTAATGAAGTATACATTGCTTCCTTTCCACCTGAGAGGATAGCATTCCAGCGTCCCATATCG
>DATMFU010000246.1:0-9381 GCA_035556015.1 Niallia sp.
TTATTTGCAAGTTGCTGTTTCATAGCATCCTTTAAACTTATCTTCTTTTTACTATCATGTGTTTGATTGTTTTCACTCATCTGTTTTTTCCTCCAGTTAAAATCTTTCCTACCTTTAATATATCATACTTCTAGTGGAAGACATATTAACTGAAAATTTCATTAAAGGAATACCATAATGAATTCTTAAAAACCTTCCGTTAAGTTATTAAGTTATTTAAAAAACTATTATCTCCATACTTAGTGAAATTATTTAATTTAATGGCATATCTTTTTTTCTAACTTCCCTTGATTCCTTTTCTTTTCAAATGATTTTTCTTAATAAAATAAGATTAAATCGTATATTACAACGCTAATAGGGAATTTTAATCACATAACAAATGAAAGGAGTTTTCCATATGAAATTTGCAAAAATGTTACTTGTACTAGTGGGTGCTATAAGTATATTTACTGGGTGTAGTAATGAAGATGAGAATACAGCATTAAGAAATGACAATAACAACAAAAATAATGACAATGGCATAAATATTGAAAATGTTGGATATAAATCTGATAAAAAGTCTACTCCAAATTTAGATGTGGCAGATAAAGCAGCAAATAAAATTAAGAACATGAAAGAAATAAAAAGAGCCATCGTGTTAAAAACAGACCAAAATGCTTATGTTGCCGTAGAATTAGAAGGAAATAAGCAAGAAAAAGTGACAAAAGACATTGAAGATAAAGTTGCAAAAGCAGTGAAAGATGAAGATAAAGATATTAATGATGTCTTGGTTTCATCAAACCCAGATTTCTTTAGTCGTATGGATGATTATCAACAAGACATCAAAAATGGAGATCCGATAAAAGGAATATTTGACGAATTCTCACAAACGATACAACGAGTTTTCCCTAATGACCATAGTTTTTAATGCTTAAAAGATTTTATGTACAAAGAGACCTTGTAAAGGTCTCTTTTATCTTATTATTTATGATGATGATGATCATGAACATCTTCTAATAAAAACTCTAGTATCATTTCTTTTTTAATAATCAACTTAAGTACTTTTGCAATTTCATCTGGAGTTACATTTGGCTTTGATGTTACAGCATTCAATGCACTCGCCAATGCATCCTCCATTCTTGCTGCAGCTGCTTTAAAATATTCTTCTGATTTTATTTCATCTGGCTTCATAATTCCCCATCCCCCTAAATATTTAATCTTTAATAACATATTCAGGACAACATGGGTTTGCCAATTGTATTTATTACTCAGCCACCTCAGATTAAGAAAAAATTTTGTGACACGATAAAAAAATCCAGAAATTTCTTTTACCTTTTCTGCTGAATGTACTTATAAATGTTAGAAAATAAAAAATTAGCTAATCAAGCGGAAAATAATCAGGATATTTTTTTATTAGTTCTCTAAGAGATCCTACATCTTTTACAGGAAGACTCTGACAACAATCAACATGAGAAAGGGTGTTAATGTTTGATAACTTTAAATAATCATTAAGAAATAGCGATTCATGACAATCTGGACAACGAATTTTTCCATTATAATGTTTTTGTGCTCTTAAATAAGTGGCAGTAATCATAATTATCCCCCTCTTTCTTTATAAGAAGGATTCTTGTTTCTTAATAAATAATCCTGTCAGTTCACAAAAACTACAAATTAATAAAACAACTCATTTTAAGTAAAAATCGGGCTCTTACTGTTCATTCTCGTTTAAATATTTCGTAATTAATTCTAAGTAAGTTTTAAATATTTGACCTTCTCTTTTTTCAAAATCTGACAAGATACTATTTATGAACTCACTTGTGACATTATAGCCCATAGTGATGGCACTCCAAGCCATTTGACCGGCGTATATGGCTACCTCTTCATCATCATGTTTTAACAATCTAATAATATCCTCTTGATGTTCAACTAAGATGTTTTCATCATATTTATATTGATCGAATGCATCTAGTCCATTTTGAATATCCGTTCTATCATTACTTCTTACTAACCTTCTCGCTTCTTCTAATGTTATGATAAATGCTCCTCCCTCTTCATCACCATCTTCATACACCTCTTCTTCTTGAATATAAAGATTTTCTAACATCTCATCAAAGGATGCATATAAATCTACTATTTTGTCATTCTCTGTATCTATGTAGATTACTTTAGGATTTTCTGTGGAGTCATTATAATCCAATGCAATCCATTCATGGCCATCTCCACTCAATAAAATAATATTTTCTCTATTAATTTCCCATTCTTTCACAAAATAATCGGTTTCCATTATCCCTTCCTTTTCTTTTATCCCAAACATATCCTCTATTAATAAATAATTATCATCATCCCAACGGTCTAAAGCTATCGGTAATGCGTTATATAATAGTTTTCCGCCATTCTTCTTCTTTAATAGTTCAGTATAGGCTTTTGGTAGTTTTACCCGAAAATGTTCTTCTGCTAGTTTAATATCTGCACTAGTTAAATTACTCAAAGTATAGCTACTTTCTTCTTCTGTCCATATATTCAAAATATCTACCCCTTTTTTAAGTTTATTTATTTGAATTATAGCAATTTTTTTACTATTATTACCATCCTTCCTTCTAAATAGATTTCTTGCTTTATATACAGGAACTACTTCTTCGGTTCAAAAGCTAACAATATCTTTTAATCCCTTCCAGCTTCATAAAGCTCTATAAATGCCTTTCTATATTTATTGAAATACATTCCTTTTTGGCATATTCGTCTTCATCACTAATAGAAAATTACTCAGTGCTAATGCTTCAAATATTAATATTATGTGAATAAATATTTGTAAATAATACATTTTAATAATAATCACATTATTTTTTGTGTCTTAATAATAAATTTTTGGTTCTTAAGATACATCTAGGAGGGAACAGAATGAAAGAGAAAAAGAGAAAACCTTTTTATAAAAGATGGTGGGTTTGGCTAATAGCAGTAATTATTATTATAGCTATCGCAACTGGAGGAGAAGATTCTGATCAAGAAACTTCACCAGCTGAGAAAAAAACAAGTGAAGAAGTAGCTCCAACAAATGATATCAATGAAAAAGAAACGGAAGAAAAAGATACTGCTGATAAAAAAGAAGAAACAGAAAAAACTACTGAAAAAGCTAAGGAAGAAGATGATGTACCTAGGGAATATAAATCTGCATTAAAAAAAGCAGAATCCTATGCAAAAACTATGCATATGTCTAAAGCAGGAATTTACGATCAATTAACATCTGAATACGGAGAGAATTTCCCGAAAGAAGCTGCACAATATGCGATAGATAACATTCAATTTGATTGGAAAGCAAATGCATTGGAAAAGGCAAAATCCTACGCAGAAACGATGGACATGTCTAATTCAGCTATTTACGATCAATTGATTTCAGAATACGGGGAAAAATTCACTCCGGAAGAAGCACAATATGCTATCGATAATCTAAAATAAGCCCTTCTCAAATGAGTTGGGCTTTTTCCCTCTTATAAGAAGATAATTCTTATTATAAAAGTTTTACTCACCTTCCGTGATCTTGTTATCATAAATACCAAACTAGAAAGTCTGAATTAATTCCTTTAATAAAGGTCCAGAATTTCCAATAGAGATTGATTCACCTAATAAGAAGCATTTTGTGTTATCTATGTCCTTAAAATAAAATACTTTCATTATTACGGTGCAAAATCAATTTGACCCGTAAATAATAAGATAATAGTGATTATCCAAAAAATAATATTAGACGAGGAAAGTATTAAAGCTATAACAGGAATTACTCTTTTCTCTGTCTTCATCAAAAGCGCAAGTATAGATAGTAAGATACCTGTACACGTAAGAATAAAGGTTATATTATCCCCAACCATATTTCCGTTATTTGCTATCCTTGTCGGTTCAACAAAAACAACAAAGACACAAATAATTCCAATGACTAAGGCAATGTAACTAATTAAACCGTGCTTCTTTGGTGTAGTCATATTATTTTCCAAATAAACACAACCTTCCTAATTTTTACAATACTCACACCTTTATTTTACCAGTTTTGTTACAATTGTAAATTATTTGAAACTTTATTCGTTCTGGACCGTAATAGAACAAGTTGTCTGGAGGTGTTAATATTGTTTAAATCGGAGTTAACAAAATTAATTATTAGTGATGTACCTGAACTTATTAAATTTTTAATACTATTATTCATGATAAAAGCACCAACTTTTGCCTACATATTTTTAATATCAGCCCATATTGTGGGCATTGTAATACAAGTTGTCAGACATAATAAAAATAAAACGAAAGAGCCTTAATTATTTTTATCCTTTTACCACGCAATAGTTATCTATTTAACTGTATCTTTCACTTCTTTTTTGGCGTTTGTTTTCCCTATTTCCTTATACTAATTGATAAGAAATTATTTCATCAACCACTAACACTAGAAGAAAAAAGTTCTTTTACACTTTTAATCATTTTGTTTAAATTCTTCCATAAATTCAAAAATAACGCTTATGCTAAAAAAGATTTATGATAGAATACCTAATAGCACTAATAATTTGATAAAAACTGTAAATATTACTTTTTTTCATCGTATTGATTGGAGTTTTAATAATGTTTCAACAGGATAATTCAATTTACAAACTTGATAATTTATTGAATCAAATAAACATTTTAAGAAAAGAGCTAATCACTATTGCCTCTAAAGAAGGTTTCAATAGTGATAAAACAATATTAATTAGTCAAAAATTAGATGACTACATTTATCAATACCAATATTATAAAAAGGTCAATTAATCATTTTAGTCTTTTCCCACGAAGAGAGTTAAAGCTAATTACTTTCTAATTCAAATAACTTTTTATATAGAACTTAACTTTCTTCCAATCTTTCAAATGGTAATTTTAATTTAAATTCAATTAGTAATCTCTCCAATATTAAAATCTAATATTCTTTCAAAAATCCACTTCAAATCTATTATATTTACAGTTCTTTTTACCAAATCTCATCTCCCAAAGAGAGTTTATACCATGTTCCACGGTAGTCTTCAGTCAGACAACATTATTTTTTATCTCCTCATTTGTCATCACCCCATTATTCACGTGACAACATAATAGAATCTCATTGTTTTCCATATCTCATTTAACTATACTTATACTAAAAAGCAGGTGATACTATGTGTGGTCGTTTTACTTTATTTACACACTTTGAAACAATTGTTGACCGCTTTAACATTGAATCAGCCATTGAAGAATCACTTTACAATCCAAACTATAATGTTGCTCCATCTCAATCTGTTCTTTCCGTTATTAATGATGGTACGAAAAATCGCCTTGGCTATCTTCGTTGGGGACTAATTCCACCTTGGTCTAAAGATATGAAAATAGGTTACAAATTGATAAATGCTCGTGCCGAAACAATTGCTGAAAAACCAAGTTTTCGTCATGCATATAAAAAGAAACGCTGCCTTATTATTGCTGACTCCTTTTATGAGTGGAAACGTACCGAAGAACGTAAAATTCCTATGCGAATTAAACTAAAAGATAATCAGCCATTTGCCATGGCTGGACTATGGCAAGCTTGGAAGTCACCTAATAATAAACCAATCTACTCATGCTCTGTAATTACAACTCAACCAAATAAATTAATGGCTGATATTCATGATTGGATGCCAGTTATATTAAAGCCAGAAGATGAAAAAAAATGGTTAGATACATCCAATTCAGATGTTAACTCATTGAATAAACTACTTGTTCCCTTCGACTATAACCAAATGGAGGCTTTTGAAGTATCTAACGATGTGAATTCTCCGAAAAATAATTCACCTAATTTAATTCAACAAATTTGCTAAAACTGGTTTTAAATAGTTCATTTTCGGCTATTAAGGATAGTGTTAGGTTTCATATCCCCCCTATTAATAAAACCTTTTTCGGAAGAGAATCTTAAGGATTCTCTTTTTTTTTACTTTTGTTTATACTTCAAAGCTACATATTCTCTTGAATAATACTTATGTCTTTTTGAAGTATGTTATACATCAAGGAGTACATCCCATCACAATCTCCTAATGCTATAAATCCTAAATACTATACTATGTTCAAGATTTATACTGAATGTTATTCGGATATAACAAAATTAGTTAAAATTAATATAAGTTAATTTTTTCTTACGTGTATATGTAAATTCATAATTATTTTGGAAAGTTAAATAAAATATAAAGTTGGTCTTTCCTCCTTATTGTTGGTTGATTGCATAATTAATAAATACCTCTTCATTAATATATCTCCCTTAGATCGTTGATGAATATTAATAATCTCAGGTATCTTAGATTTAATTTTCAATTTTCAATAAAATATGGAGGATTGTTTTGGAGTAGTAGTGCCTTCATGTGGAAAACTTATTTATTTACAGAGAAGAATTATATAAGCGATTTGTTTGTTAAAGAGGGTCTAGCGTAGCGTGTAAACATTCCCTTAATCCACTCTTCAAAAGCTATATATCTAATTTACTAGATTCATAAAAAATTATAAAGTTGGTTCTAGGAGATTAGGACAAAAAAAATATAACCATCACATCCAATATATCCAAAGCTCGTACAAGCTGGAAAATACATTGGAGGATGGTTATAAAAATATATGAACAACCTATTAAGCAAAAAACAAGATTATATTTTAGGTGGTCAAATGGTGGTCAATCCAACTGTTACGTTCAGTTTAGAAAGAGTCACATTTTTATACCCCCAAAAACCTTACTATATCAACTTTTCCGTCTTAATACATTTCCATGTATTGATCGCGTTCCCAAGGGTGGACTTGAGTACGGAACATATCCCACTCGATTTCTTTTGCTTCCACAAAATGTTCGAAGATATGCTCTCCAAGAGCAGCAACCATTACTTCATCTTTTTTAAACTCTTCAAGTGCATCTGCTAAAGTAGATGGAAGATCAACAATACCTTCAGCAAGACGTTCTTCTTTGCTCATGATATAGATGTTTCTATCAACTGGAGCTGGTGGAACTAATTGATTTTTAATTCCATCAAGACCTGCACTTAATAAAGCTGCCATTGCTAAATATGGGTTAGCTGCTGGGTCAACACTACGTACTTCTACACGTGTACTTAAACCACGTGAAGCTGGAATACGCATTAGTGGTGAACGGTTTCTAGCAGACCAAGCAACATAACAAGGAGCTTCATAACCAGGTACTAAACGTTTGTAGGAGTTTACTGTTGGGTTAGTAATTGCCGTGAAGCTAGTAGCATGTTTACCAATACCAGCGATAAATTGTAGTGCTGTATCACTTAGTTCTAATTCGCTCTTTGTATCATAGAATACATTTTCACCATTTTTAAATAATGATAGGTTACAGTGCATTCCAGAACCATTCACACCGAATAATGGTTTTGGCATGAAAGTAGCGTGAAGACCATGTTTACGAGCAATAGTTTTTACTACTAACTTAAATGTTTGGATTTGGTCACATGCAGTGATTGCATCTGCATATTTGAAGTCAATTTCATGTTGACCAGGTGCAACCTCATGGTGAGACGCTTCAATTTCAAAGCCCATTTCTTCTAGTTCTAATACGATATCACGGCGGCAGTTTTCTCCTAAATCAGTAGGAGCTAAATCGAAATAACCACCATTGTCGTTTAATTCTAGAGTTGGTTGTTTATTCTCATCTAATTTAAATAAGAAGAATTCTGGTTCTGGTCCAACATTGAAATCAGTGAATCCTAAATCGCTCATTTCTTTAAGAATTCTGCGCAAGTTATTACGTGGATCTCCTTCAAATGGTGTTCCATCTGGATTATAGATGTCACAAATAAGACGTGCTACTTTACCTTTTTCCGCTGTCCAAGGGAATACTACCCAAGTATTCAAATCAGGATATAAGTACATATCTGATTCTTCGATACGAACAAAACCTTCAATAGATGAACCATCAAACATCATTTTATTGTCTAAAGCTTTGTCTAATTGGCTCACTGGAATCTCAACGTTTTTAATCGTTCCTAGAATATCCGTGAATTGTAAGCGAATAAATTTAACATCACTGTCTTTTGCAAATTTTCTAATATCTTCTTTTGTGTAATTTTTAGCCACGGCTAATCCCCACTCCCTGTTACGCTTTTTTATCTATTTTTGAAAATAACGAGACATGTCTCCTTGTCTCATAGACGGACGATGAGCATTGTTAAAGCGTCCTGCATTTAACAACTCCTTACGCAATAACTTACGTAAATCTTCATCAGATAATTCTCTTCTTGCCTTTTCTGCTTCTTTCTTCTCTTCTTCTGTAATTTCTTGTTTCTCTTTTACAGAAAAAATTTGTTTAATTCCAGCAAGGTTAACTCCTTGATCAATTAAGTCTTTAATCTCTAATAACTTATCGATATCCATTAATGAAAAAAGTCTTCTATTACCATCTGATCTTGCTGGAGCCACAAGTTCGTGTTCTTCATAGTAACGAATTTGTCGAGCGGATAGCTCCGTCAATTGCATTACAATACTGATTGGAAAAAGAGGCATCGATCGACGAATTTGACTACCAGACATGGCATTCGGCTCCTTTAAAAATAAATTTGACCCTACTACAATTATAGGACTGTGAAGAAACGATGTCAACAGATGTTAGCCTTTCTCACAGAATTATGTTAGTAAAAAATTATTCTTATAAAGTAATTAAATTTTGTTCTAATAATCGGTTAATCGCAATACAAATTGCTATTTTTACATGAGAATAGGTTAATCCCCCTTGAACATAGGCAACATAAGGAGGTCTAATTGGTCCATCTGCTGTTAATTCAATACTTGCACCTTGAATAAATGTTCCCGCAGCCATAATAACATCATCTTCATAACCAGGCATGTAATTAGGATACGCCGTTACATGAGAGTTAATTGGTGATGCAAACTGAATAGCCTGGCAAAATGCAATCATTTTCTCTTTGTCATCAAATTGAACGGACTGAATTAAATCAGTTCTAGGACTATTCCAAGTAGGAGATGAATTCATTCCTAATTTCTCTAGCATTGCTGCAGTGAAAATAGCTCCTTTTAGACTTTGTCCAACGACATGGGGTGCTAGGAAAAATCCTTGATACATTTCTTGAAGACTATAAAGAGAAGCACCTGCTTCTGCTCCAATTCCTGGAGAAGTCATTCGATAGGAACACGCTTTTACTAAATCAGTTTTACCAACTATATAGCCACCTGTTTTTGCAAGTCCACCACCTGGATTTTTGATTAAAGAACCTGCCATTAAATCTGCTCCTACATGGCATGGCTCCAAGTCTTCAACAAACTCTCCATAACAATTATCAACAAATACGACAACATCTTTTTTAATCCCTTTTACAAACGAAATCATTTCTTTTATTTCACTGATTGTAAAAGAAGGTCTAGTCGCATATCCTTTGGAAC
>DATMFU010000247.1:0-11540 GCA_035556015.1 Niallia sp.
GTAAGAAAAGGAAATATAAATATTACTTTTGGTTACGGTAAGAAAATCACGTTTGACCATATTGGATTTTTGGTATCAGAAAAAGAACAATATATGATATGTGAAAACGCAGAAAGAATGAATTGGGAAGTTAATAGAGGAGAAAGAAGAACCTTTATTACCACAACCTTATAAATTTAGGATAGAACTCCAAACCAATACAGACGTAATTGACTCTATGACTGATAACATAAAAATAAAAGAGTTAAGGTTAGAAACTAAAAAGAATGGATTAGATAATGACCTTTTCATTTTGTTCAGTAAATCAGATAATAATATAATTTCAGAAGTTGGTGATGAAGTTACTATTAAAGAAGCTGTATTTAATGGATTCTTATCTTCGAACATTGTTGACCCCAATGGAGTTAGAATTGTTAATAGTATTTAGATATTCTTTTTTCACTAACGGGTGCGATATTTGAGTAGCAGAGACAGAAAAAAAGCTGTCTCTTTTTTTCCGTTAGCAACATTCTTTACGAACATAGCCTTTGTAAAAGTGAATTTATGTTGAGCCTTTTAATTATCTTTTGTTCCACTAACGTAGCTATTAGATCAAGTCTTTATATAAAACCTCCAAACTATCGGATTCTTTATCTCACATTAATATGCACTTATTTTTGGTATGGAAGCTCAAATATTTTACAAAAAGAAGCACTCTCAAAAAAGAAGTGCCTCTTTTTTACAAGAAGTTTTATACATTTTCAGGAATCTCAATATTTACAAAACTCAACTGAGCTACAACTATACTATTAATCGCATTAATATATGCTAATGCACTTGCCTTCAATATATCCGTGTCAGCAGCTTTGGCAATATATTTTGTTCCATTATGTTCCATTACAATTTTCACTTTTCCTATTGCTTCTTTTCCACGAGAAACGGAACTAATATTATATTCAACAAGTTTTACATCCATATTTGTTATGTTTGCAATAGCTGAATATAATGCATCAATTGGACCAGAACCTACTGCACTGGATTTCATGGTTTCATTACCTTTTATGATTTCTATACTTGCAGAAGGAAATGATGAGTTACTGATTACTTGCAAATCCCTAAGTACATAAAATTGACTGCTATAGTTTTGACTATTTGGGTTGTTCTTTTCTATACTTTCATAGTAATCTTCAACAATGACATATAAATCATGATCATATACTTCTTTCTTTGTATCTGCTAACTGTATAAACTTTTCAAAAATTTCTTCGAACTCTTCTTCTGTAAAATCATGAAAGGCAAGTTTTTGAAGCGCATTTTTCACTGCATGCCGTCCTGAACGGGCTGTTAATACTAACTCCATATCCTCTAATCCTACATCTTCTGGATGGACAATTTCATAAGCATCCCGTGATTTTAATAGCCCATCTTGGTGGATACCTGACGAATGAGCAAATGCATTATCTCCTGTAATGGCTTTGTTTACCTGTACATCTAGCCCCATGAAACTTGAAACAAGACGAGATGTATTCATTATTTCTTTTGAATGAATATTTGTTGAAACATTATATATAGATGAACGCGTTTTTATTGCCATTACAACTTCTTCTAATGATGCATTGCCTGCTCGCTCGCCAATCCCGTTAATCGTACATTCAACTTTATCTGCTCCGTTCTTTATCGCTGCTAACGTATTTGCCGTTGCCAAACCTAAATCATTATGACAATGTACACTTAAAATGACGCGATGATCTAAATTTTTCATACGGTCATTTAATTTATAAATCAGCGCACCAAATTCTTCTGGTTCAGCATAGCCAACCGTGTCTGGTACGTTAATCATCGTTGCTCCAGCTTTCATTACAGCCTCAATGGTTTTCCATAAGTATTCAAAATCTGATCGTGAAGCATCTTCTGTTGAATACTGTACTTGAGGTAACAATGTTTTTGCATATTTCACTGCGTCCACACCTATTTGTAAAATTTGATCTTTTGATTTACTAAATTTCTTTTCAACATGGATATCAGAAGTCCCTAACACCATATGAATCAGTGGATTCTCTGCATATTTCACTGCATGATAAACTGAATCAATATCGCCCTTCACTGCACGTGCTAATGCTGTAATCATAATTTCATTTGTGTTACCAACACGTTCTGCAACTGTTTTTACTGCTTCAAAGTCGCCTTTTGATGATGCAGGAAAACCAGCTTCAATAATATCTACGCCAAGCTTCTTTAGCTGTTGAGCAATTTCCACTTTCTCAAATAAATTTAATTTTGCCCCAGGTACTTGTTCACCATCACGTAACGTGGTATCAAAAACTAAAATTTTTCTTGTCATCTTAAAAACTCCCTTCTAAAGTTAAAAGTAAAAAACAAGTAAAAATAAAAAAAACTCGCCCCTATAGAATTATTCTATAGAGACGAGATTTATCTCGCGGTACCACTCTAATTGACATACTATTGCTAATATGCCCACTCTTCAACAGCAATCACTGTCTAGCCCTTTAACGGAGGCAACCGACATCCCTTACTTCTATTTTCAGGGAGTAGCTCACGGACGAGTTCAAAATGCATGTCTATCGGTTCACACTAACCACCGACTCTCTGAAAGTACATAGCGATTTCTACTATTTCCGCTCATAGCCTAACCAAAATTATTTATTTTTAATAATAAATGGAAAAAATAAATTGTCAAGCTATTTTAAATATTTAATACTTTATGAATGTTATCCCCATTAATCCCAATAAGGGAAATAACTATTTCAAGATATTAATTTCAATCTTTTCTCATTGACCTGCTTCTTAAATACTATGAAACTTAACAAAGATGCTTCTCCTTCTTTTAGGAATACACCCTATAGTTAACGTAGTTGTGTAGAATTGATATCGATAGCGGAATATGGATATTTTAATGTTTCTTTTGTAGGAAGACAGAATCCCAAAACCAATAAATAACAGCTGCTCCAAAACTCAAACTGTAATATAGTCGTTTTTCAACTATAGATGTAGGTTCAACAGCAAATAACACGACATTATACAAAAATACTGCTACAAATGAAAGTAACGTGTAAATGAAAAGGTAAATCATATTAAATTTCCTCGGGCGTTTATTCAATATAATCTGCAATGGAATTGCAAATAGTAAATATGGAATACAAACATAAAATGAAATTACTATAACAGACAATATGCTTAACCAATCGAGGTCTAGACCATAAGTAATCATAAAAATAGAAAAAGAGATACTAGACAAGATTAGACTAAAAAAATAATATGGTATCACATCGCTAATTCTCGATAATTTTTCGCTTACTTTCCAAATCTCCATTTTTATTAAACCTTTCAAAATATTTATCTAGATTCATTATTCTATTAAAACTTCATTCTGCTCAGCTACTTTAATAAGAAGTTTAACAGAAAAACACTATCATAAAAGCAAGCTACTTACATGTATTAGTGATAGGGACTTTCTTTATGGATAACAAATGTCCTTCTTGCAAGAAAAGTTGTTTAGCATCAACAAGTTCGTGTAAAAACAAGCTATGCTTCTTCTGTACCCCTAGTTCTGTATGTTCTGGGTTTATCAAATTTGCTATTTGCACAGTACAATTTTCATATGGATTGGTATGGTTAAGAATATACTGATATAGTTCCTCTAACTCCCAGTCTTTTTCTAAACCGTTATATATTTCTATTTGAACTGGATAGTCAAATCCTGTTATCATATGCTCGTCTGTTTTTGAAAAATTAATCGAACCATTACCTAAACTCATTTTTTGGTCTGATGCCAAATAGTAATAATTAGTCATAATACTTCTCCTAAAAGCTCCTTATTTAATCCTTAAGTAGTTATTTTCTTTAGGTTTACAGAAATATCCTTCTTCTAAGTTAAATATAAAAAAGGATTGCTGCAGCAATCCTTTTTAAACTCTACACCCTTTCGTCATACAAGGGTAGCCAGATTTTTCGCATTTATTTTTATATTTTTCTATTAAAAACGTAATTCTATTTGCCTCTTACTGCTGTCTCTTTCGCTTGTTGTAAATCATCTCTAATTGTCTCTTGACTCATAGGTATCTTGCTATTATAAGCGGAACGAATAATAAGTTGCCCCGCTACTGGGGATGTAAAAAAAATAAACGCTATCGCAAGAATCAATCGTGAATCAAAAATTTGCTTTGATTGGAAAAAATAGAGACAAGCACCAAGGAGAATACACATGACCCCCAAGGTCGCTGATTTTGAGGCCGCATGACTTCTCGTATAAACATCTGGCAGTCTTACTACACCAATGCTTGCTACAAGACTTAATAAGGCACCAAGGAGAATGAGAATTGCGATAATAACATTAATAATTGTCTCGATCATTTTCGATAATTACTCCTTTCTCAAGGTATTTAGAAAAAGCTACCGTCCCAATAAAAGCTAAGATACCAATAAGAAGGATAACCTCTAAGAAGGCAGAAGTTTTTAACACAACGGATAAAATAGCAGTAATCGAAACTAAATTTATTCCAATCGCATCAAGAGCGACAACTCTATCAGGAATGGTTGGTCCTTTTATAGTCCGATAGATAAATAAAATAGTCGAGATAGAAAGGATAAATAGAGATATATGCATGATCATTTGAAACATCAAATACTCACCTCTTGTATGGCTTTTTCAAAGGTATTTTTTATACTGCTAATTGCTGCCTCTTTATCACTAATATCCATTGCATGAATATAAAGAATCTTATTGTCATGGGAGATATCCACTACCAATGTCCCAGGTGTAAGGGTGATTAAATTACAAAGGATGGTTATTTCCCAATCCTTTGTTAGATCAGTTTCTAATGCGAATATGCCTGGTGTCACTTTAAGGTTAGGTCGAAGAATAATCTTTAACACTTCAATATTAGAAAGTACAAGTTCTCTTAGAAATATACCTAACAGTTTTAAGATGGAAATAACTCTATATAAATAAAACTTATCGGTGAAAAATCTCCTCATAACAAAGATAAGAATTAATCCGATTATAAAGCCGGTTAGAAATGTGGCAGGCGCAAAGGATCCTTTTATCCCCATCCAAATAAAACTAATAATAAAATTTAATAATAATTGAGATGCCATTATCATCACTCCTTTAATACGGCATGTATATAGTTTTCTGGTTGCAACAGATTTTCAGCTGCTAGAGACACATAAGGTATAAGTACCTCTGATCCAATTCCGATAAGGACGGAAAGGACAACCAATAGATAGCAGGGGAATAAAAGTGTCTTTATAGGCTTTTTCGTAACATTTTCTGATTCCTCTCCCCAAAATCCTTTTACAAATATTTTAATAACGGAAAGCAATACGAGAAGACTGGATAAAACAACGATAAAACTTCCGATATAATTACTTTCTTCAAATCCACCTTGGATAATTAACAATTTACCGACAAATCCACTTAATGGAGGAATTCCTGCTAGACTCACTGCCGCAATAAGAAAGGCCCAAGCAAGGAGAGGATATTGTTTCATTAACCCACTCATGTATTTTAAATTGCTAGTACCGGTAATATAAATCATGACCCCAATTAATAAGAATAGAGCACCTTTGATAATCATATCGTGTAAAAGATAGAAAATAGATCCAGTAAAGGAGTCCGCATTAAGAGTAGAGAATCCAAATAAAATCACTCCGATTGCAGTAACGATATTATAGATAATGATCTTTTTAACATCATTATAGGCAAGAGAACCGATAGCTCCTAAAATAATCGTTACAATAGCGAGTATACTTAATAATGAAAAGACATAAGGATCATTGTAGAAGAAAAGACTGTAAACTCTCGTAATGGAGTAAACTCCAACTTTCGTTAATAATGCTCCGAATAACGCAAGAATTGGAATGGGAGCAGCGTTATAGGAGCCAGGTAACCAGAAAAATAATGGAAAAATCGCTCCTTTTAAACCAAAAACGATTAAGAACAAGACTGCAATGACCGTTAATATTCCATAACTATCTACTTCACTAATTCTCTCTGAAATAGAAGCCATATTTAATGATCCAACAACAGAATAGATATAAGCTACTGCAATAACAAATAGTGCAGATGCCACTACATTAACAATGATATATTTCACGGTTTCCCTTAACTGATTTTTTGTATTTCCTATAACTAATAATACATAGGAAGCCATTAACATAACTTCAAAAAATACGAATAAGTTAAAGATATCTCCTGTTGAAAATGCCCCTATGACACCAACTAGAAGGAACTGAACAATGGCATAAAAAAAGTAATTTTCTCTTTCCCGTTCTAGCCCCTTAAAAGAAAAGATTAAGCAAGCAAATGCGATAATATTAGTTGTCAACACGAGTAAGGCTGAGAACATATCTGATACAATGGTTATCCCAAAAGGGGCATCCCAATTACTTAGATTTACAGTTTGTATCCCCTCTGTTTTGATTGTATCAATAATTTTTAATGTAACGATAATGGATACACCGATACTTATTAAAGAAAAAATTCGTTGTAAAATGATTTTTTTATAAAAGAAAATTAATATAATTCCTGTTAATAAAGGAATTAATATTGGAAATAGAATTAAATTACTCATACTTTTTGCCTCTCAATTTCTCCATATTATCTGTACCCAATTCTTGATAAGTCCTATATGCGAGTACTAATAAGAAGGAAGTTACTCCAAAGCTAATGACAATGGCAGTTAATATTAATGCCTGTGGTAATGGATCCGTATAACTTTCTGCGTGCTGCCCTAATAGAGGAGCAGCGCCTTTTTTAAGCCCACCCATCGTCAATAGTAATAAATGAACTCCATGGCTTAATAAGCCTGTACCAATAATGATCCGTAATAGGCTCTTTGAGAGAATTAAATACGTCGCACACATAAACAAAATACCAATGATAAATATCATTAAAAATTCCACTAGTCATCCTCTCCAATCGTTTGAATAATGGTCATTGTAACGCCTACTACTACTAAGAAAACACCAAGATCAAATAATGCAGCAGTGTGAAGAGTAGTAGTTCCTATTAAAGGCAAGTGTGCATTTTTCGTAAAAAAATGGGATAAATACGGTTTATTTTTGAGTACTGCAATCATTCCTGTTAAGGTGCTAATGAGTAGTCCCGTTGCAGTAACATAGATAAAATTAACAGGGAAAATTTTCTTCACTAAATTTAAATCATAAGCAATAAGTAATAGAACGATTGCTCCACTTGCCATTAAACCACCGATGAATCCTCCTCCTGGTGTATAATGTCCCGCAAAAAAGAGATCAACAGCATATAGGAGTATCAAGAAAACGATGACTTTTGTGATCGTTTGTAAAACGAGGTTATTTATTTTCACTTTTCTTCCCCCCCATTCTTAACTTAATCATGGAATAAATTCCGATAGCTGCAATTGCTAGAACGGTTATTTCAAAGAGTGTATCAAATCCCCTGAAATCAACTAAGATAACATTAACCATATTTTCCCCTGCAGCTTTTTTATACGTATTTTCCACATAATACTGTGAAATAGAATCAAACAATCTCGTACTATAAGAGGCAATTGCAATAAGCATGACAACAAGTCCTACTAGTACAGAAATGACAGCATTTGAAAATTTAAAAGGTATACTTTCTTTTTTCCTGATGTTTTTTGGCAAATGATAAAAACATAGTAAAAATAATGCTACTGATACTGTTTCAATGACTAGTTGTGTTAATGCAAGATCAGGTGCTCGGAATACTACATAAAACAAGGAAACCGTATAACCCACTGCTCCTAATAGAATAATGGAGGTTAAGCGTGACTTAGCAAATAGGATAGAAATAGCTGAAATAACAAGAACAAATGAAAGTACTATTTCATAGCCTCCAATAGATGAAAGCCCGGACATGTCAATCACAAAAGAATCCTTTGCAAATAACGTATAGAAAAGAATGAAGATAAAGAATGTAAAGATATAGAAGAAATAAGTTCGAAGAGAACCTGTCATATATCTGTTTGTTAACGTGTTAAATAGATCTTCTGTTCCATTAAATATCCAATTATAGATACGATTCCACACAACAGGAATTCCTTTATAAATAACCGCCCATCTCTTCAGCGTAAAATATAGGATAGTTCCGAGAACAATGACTCCAATCGTCATAAATAATTCAGGCTCGAAACCATGCCAATGGTAGATATGAAGATCATAGACCCCTCCACCATAAATAGCGGTAATGGCAGGCGATAATATCGTATTCGATAATATACCTGGAAATAAGCCGAATATCACAACAAGGGATACTAATATAATTGGCGAAATGAGCATTCCCATTGGTGCTTCATGTGGCTTAGTAGATAATTTTTCTGGTTGATACTTACCAGTGAACGTTTTAAATACAAGAATCATGCTGTATACGAAAGTAAAAACACTTCCAATCCAAGCAATGACAGGGAGTATAAATCCCCATGTATCTAATTGGAACATATCAAATTCTCTAATATTTAACATGCTTGAAAAAAACATTTCTTTACTGAGAAATCCATTAAATGGCGGGATACCTGCCATAGATAATGAACCAATCAATGCAATGGCAAATGTAATTGGCATGATTTTCATCAGTCCACCTAGACGACGAATATCTCTTGTTCCTGTTTCATGATCTACAATACCAACCATCATAAATAAGCTTCCTTTAAATGTGGCATGGTTGATAAGATGGAAAACTGCCGCCGCTGTAGCAATATAATATATACTTTCATTGTCATAATGGAATCCACTTGCTCCGATCCCTAGTAAAGACATAATCATACCAAGCTGACTAATGGTTGAGTACGCAAGAAGACCTTTTAAATCTACTTGCCTTACTGCGAAAAATGACCCATATATTAAGGTGATTATTCCGACTAGAGAAACAATCCATAGCCAATATCCAGAAACAGCAAATATAGGACTTAAACGGGCAACTAAGTAAATTCCAGCCTTAACCATTGTTGCGGAATGTAAATAACTGCTGACCGGAGTTGGAGCTTCCATTGCATCTGGTAACCAAATATGAAACGGGAATTGCGCTGATTTAGTAAATGCTCCAATTAGAATACAAATCATACCGATTAGAAATAACGGATGTGAGATAATCGATTGTTGTTGCACATATGCAACTATTTCGGAAATATTAAATGATCCAGTCATTAAGTATAGTAGAATAATTCCAGCTAATAAGGAAAGACCTCCAAAAACAGTAATAACCATTGATTTGATAGCTCCATAACGAGAAGCACTTCGAGTATTCCAAAAACCTATTAATAAGAAAGAAGATATACTTGTGATTTCCCAGAACATATAAAGAACAATTAAGTTATCAGACAATACAACTCCTAACATAGCTCCCATGAATAATAAAAGATATACATAAAAGGATTGAATCTTTTCTTTGTTTATATCCAAATAATAGATGGAATACAAAACGACAAGGGAACCAATTCCAGATATTAACAACGCAAAGAGCATGCTAAGTCCATCTAGATGGACAGCGAAATCTATTCCGAGTGTCGGTATCCAAGGGATTGTTTCAGCTTTAACATGTAAGCTGGAGATTGATCCAATATTACTACAAAAATAAAGAAACAATAGAATGGGTAGTGAAAGTACAAACCATCCAGTATGTACTTTTTTCATAAACGTATTGGTGATAGCAATCAATAAGGTGTATAAAAATGGTGAAAGTACAACCAAGTGAAGAATAGACAAATAAACCCCTCCTTAAACAAATAACAAATTTTAAAGTGAAATATTTATAAAAATAAATGAAAACGAGAATGTATAACCTAAAAGGATTTATAAATATTTTGTTTTCCTGAGTAAAATCCCCCCCTTTATGCCCAAACTAATAAAGAGGTGGTTATATACATGAATATTAAATTAAAAATTTTTATTTCCATATGTATATTTTCTCTATGTCTTTTAGTAGGTGCATTCTTAGATAGTTCTCAAAAAAGAGAATTTTATTCAATAGATCAACTCCTACTAGTGGAAGACGGTACTACTATTTTTGTAGATAACACGATGATTCCTTTTCAACCAAGAGAATATATACGTATATTGGCAGTGGAATAAAGTGAGAAAGAAAGAAAGAGGCAACCATAACTTGGTTAGTCCTTTTTTAGGTTTTACTGTAATTAGTAAAAATATTTATAAACAGGAAAAAGTTTCCTAGTACAGATGGTTTACCTAACCAAGAACTTTGTTTCCCATAAATTTTTAAGAAAATTACTATTATTGCTAGCTGTAATATGCAACACCTTTTAGTCACTCTCCTTTTTTTTAGTTTCTATCATTTGTTTGTCGTATAAAAACACAAAAAGCCTGTTACCAAAAGGACATAGTTATCCCTTGGTGACAGACTCCTCCAAAAAACCATAAGCTATTCATTTTTGATTTACAAATTCTCTAAAGTATTTACCCTATACCCTATATTTCAAAAAATAAAATATAAATGGATCAAATTATATTAAATCCTACTAAAAGAAATACCATTATATTAATAAGACTACGTCTATCTTCTTCTATTTCGGTAATACCCATAACTAAAAAGTGTAATCTTAGAATGAGCTACATAAAACCATACACTAACTTACTATCTGTTACAATCCCGACTAGCGCTAATATAGCTGCAAGAATCCCCAAAAAACCTTTCCATTTTGAGAGTAAACCATCCCAACATAAAAGAGCCTGTCACCCAAAAGATATAAATATCCCTAGGTGACAGGCTCCTCCAAATTCAGTACTATTATTTTTTTACTATGATAGCATGATTTTATAAAAAGTGCTAGTTAAATTAATATTATTTTCTTACATTTAGTATATCTCCTTGTTCTTCTTCCACTAATCTCCCCCGATTCTTCAATAAGAAAAACATGATTGTCTCCCCAATCCCTTATTAAACTCCAGTACCACTAAATCACCAACGGAACATTCTTTATTTAAATATCTTGTCTATTTCACTTCTGTCGTAATCTAAAATCCAATCATTGTACTTCTCGTAAATTTTCCTTATAGTTTCAGGCGAGGTTGCCAATAAGTCACAACCTCTATCATCATAAACATGAAATATCGTTTTTCTATTACTATTAATAAAATAAACCCTATGAAAAACACTTGGTTTTATCCCCATATCCTGATTACAAATTGCTTTTAACAAAGTAATATAGTTTAGGTCAGACTTTTTACATTTTAAAGTAAATCTATTTGTTGTATATATTCCCTCTTCATCATCCTCAGGAAAAACATAAGGAATTGTTTTTTGTTTTAATCTATATAGTAACGACTTATTTTTAATATAACGATTAAAAATTTTTGGTTTAGATTTTATTCCATTTGTATGATCATTTACGTCCACTACGAGATAGATTTCATCGTTTATTGAATGTAAGGAGTTAAATAAAGCTATTGCCCTTTGATATACACCTTGTATGTATGGAATATTTTCATAGGCATCATCACTATCATGCTCAACACCTAATTCAAATCGGATACTAATATTCCAATTATAAAACAAAGGTGGTCTAAGCTCTAAGTTCGTGAAA
>DATMFU010000248.1:0-7740 GCA_035556015.1 Niallia sp.
TCCTCTTCTTGTTCTTCCTTGCGATATCCTAAAATCCATGCATCTCCTTTTCTTCTTTGTCTTTCTCTAGGAAATTCAATTGAATTGTTGTTAGGATTTTTATTAAAAGTGCGATTTGTTCCAAACATAAACTTAGATAGATGATCGATTTCTTCTTGTTCATCTAGTTTGTCCTCAAATAAAGATTCATCCGCTTTGTCAAATTCTTCATCCATAATGAGTCCTCCCTCCATTCGTGTTAACGATATTTTCCTGCTACTATGTTATGAAAACATATGATTAATGCTTAGACCAATGTATTAGAAAACAAAATATGTTGCCAAAGACCGACTGTTTTTGTTAAAATTAGTACCAAGTCATAATAATTGATAATAATATATAGTGATTGTTTTTTTATCTCCGTATTTGAAATTAAGGGGTAAGCTAAAAGCTAGGATAGTGTTTTAATTAAAATAGTAGAAATTTACCGGATAATCGGTATAATAAAGGAGCTGAAAGCTTTGGGTACAGGTATAATAGGTATTGGCCGAGAGTTGCCAGAAAAAATATTAACCAATTTTGATTTAGAAAAAATGGTAGAAACAAATGATGAATGGATTCGTACTAGAACTGGGATTGAAGAAAGAAGAATTGCTGACGATAATACGAATACATCAGATATTGCATTAGCGGCTGCTAAAAAAGCTATCGAAAATGCTGGGATTACTCCTGAAGAAATTGATATGATTATCGTTGCAACTGTAACACCAGATAAATCTTTTCCTTCTGTTGCTTGTATGATTCAAGAAAAATTAGGAGCAACAAAGGCTGCAGCGATGGATTTAAGTGCTGCATGTGCAGGTTTTATGTATGGAATGGTAACAGCTAAACAATTTATTGACACAAATGTATATAAGCATGTTTTAGTAGTAGGTGTAGAGAAACTATCAAAAATTACTGATTGGGAAGATCGTAATACAGCAGTACTTTTTGGAGACGGAGCAGGGGCAGTTGTCCTAGGTAAAGTGTCTGAAGGTCGAGGTATCCTATCTTTTGAATTAGGAGCAGATGGTTCAGGAGGGAAGCATTTATACTTAAATGAAAAAGATTATATATATATGAATGGTAGAGAAGTATTTAAATTTGCAGTAAGACAAATGGGAGAAAGTAGTGAAAATGTTTTAGAAAAAGCAGGATTATCAAAAGAAGATGTAGATTTTCTTATTCCTCATCAGGCAAATATTCGCATTATGGAAGCATCTAGACAACGATTAAACTTACCAGAAGAAAAATTATCTAAAACGGTAAATAAATATGGGAATACAAGTGCTGCATCTATTCCTATTTCTTTAGTAGAAGAGTTAGAGGCTGGCAAAATCAAAGATGATGATGTAATTGTCATGGTTGGATTTGGCGGCGGCCTAACTTGGGGTGCGATTGCAATTCGCTGGGGTAGATAACTGTTATTTTTACTATAAACTCAAAGAATAAATTACTTTTTCATATATCATATATATTGTAAGAAAAGGAGATAAAATCGGATGAGTACGAATAAGAGAGTAGTTGTAACCGGAATCGGAGCTGTTACACCGCTTGGAAATGATGCAAAAACAACATGGGAAAATATCGTTGCTGGTGTCTCAGGAATCGGACCTTTAACACGAGTGAATGCAGACGAATATCCTTCAAAGGTAGCTGCAGAAGTAAAAGACTTTAATCCAGAAGATTTCATGGAACGAAAAGATGCTAGAAAAATGGACCGTTTTACCCAATATGCCCTTGCAGCTTCCTTAATGGCAGTAGAAGATGCGGATCTAAAAATTACAGATGAAAATGCTCCTCGTATTGGTGTTTGGATTGGTTCTGGTATTGGTGGAATGGAAACCTTTGAGAATCAATATGAAATATTTCAGAAACGCGGATACAAACGTGTAAGTCCTTTCTTTGTACCAATGTTGATACCTGATATGGCTGCAGGTCAAGTATCTATTACTTTAGGTGCGAGAGGTGTAAATTCATGTACGGTTACTGCATGTGCAACTGGAACAAACTCCATTGGGGATGCATTTAAAGTAATTCAACGTGGTGACGCTGATGCAATGATCACTGGTGGTGCAGAGGCACCTATTACAAAAATGTCTGTAGCAGGATTCTCGGCTAATACAGCTCTTTCCTTTAATCCAGATCCTAAGACAGCAAGCAGACCTTTTGATGCAAATAGAGATGGCTTTGTCATTGGAGAAGGTGCGGGAATCGTTGTATTAGAAGAGTTAGAGCATGCATTAGCAAGAGGTGCTAAAATATATGCTGAAATAGTAGGCTATGGTTCAACTGGTGATGCTTATCATATCACTTCACCTGCTCCAGGTGGAGAAGGTGGAGCTAGAGCGATGAAAATGGCAATTAATGATGCTGGGTTAAAACCAGAAGATATTTCTTACATTAATGCACATGGTACTAGTACTGCTTATAATGATAAATTTGAAACAATGGCAGTAAAAGAGGTTTTTGGTGACTATGCATATAAAGTACCAATGAGTTCTACTAAATCTATGACAGGACATTTACTTGGAGCAGCTGGGGGAGTGGAAGCAATCTTTAGTGTGCTAGCTATAAGAGATAGTATTTTACCTCCAACTATAAACTATGAAACACCAGATCCTGATTGTGATCTTGATTATGTGGCGAATAAACATAGAAAGCAAGAAGTAAATGTAGCACTAAGCAATTCTCTTGGTTTTGGTGGTCATAACGCAACAATTATATTTAAAAAATATCAATAATAGTTAATGATAAGTAAAAGCAGAAAGTTTCTTAAGGACGACTTTCTGCTTTTTTTATATAAAAAATCTTATGTTATTTTATTTAGACGTGAATGTTATGATCAATAAACAGCATATCTTACATGAAAGGCATCTGATATTTTCTGAATTGCTCTTATTTATAATAATTTTAAAGTGATATTGACTATTATAAAAAATTATATATAATTAAGGGTATAAATAAAAAATATCTATTTTAGTGTTTTCTATATAAGTATGCGCTTTCTTTTGAAGGCGACTACATAGAAAGGGAGAAGATTTCTATGCTAAGTATTGAAAAGGCAAAGAACTTATTACAAGAAAGAAATATTCGGCTTACCCCTCAACGACTAGAATTAATAGATATGCTTTCTAAAGAAAATAGACATTGGACTGTAGAAGAAATCTATCAACTATTAAACGAAAAAATGCCATCTGTAAGTATAACTACTGTTTATAATAATGTTCATTTATTTGTAGATATAGGATTAGTAAAAGAAATCCAATTCGGCGAAGGCCTTAGTAAATATGAGTGGAAGAAATCAGATCATTATCATATTGTATGTAGTGAATGTGGGGAAATAGTGGATATTTGGTACCCAACATTAAAGGAGGTTGAATCATTTGCGAAGTCTATATCCAAGTTCCAAATTAGCTCCCATAACCTCCAATTCTATGGCATATGCAATCAATGTCAAAATGGATAAAGAGAATAGAGCAGGCATTTGTCCAGTTTGTAAGCAACCAATAAAAAAGTTAAAGCATTCTATTATTTGTGGCTGTGGAAGTCGATTAAGTATTAAATAAATATGAGCCGTTTTAAAGTAGAACTATTATAAATAGTTTCTGTTTTAAAACGGCTCTTTTCATGCAAATAGAAAGTTTAAGCAGTAACGTTATTAGCTAGTTAAACATATACTGTATCTACTTTAAAATCTCATGTCAAAAGAAGGGGACGTTCTTAGTGGGAGTAGTAGATACAAAAAAATGGTTAGAAGAACACTTCTCTGATCCAGTTGCTATTTGTAAGGAATTAAAAAAAGATTTTGAAGAGGATAAAGCTGAAAATATTTATCAGTATTTAGTGAGCTTTGGGATGTATAAACCAACTAAAAGATCAAAATTTACTTATGAAAGAATGAAGACAAATCATGTGTGGGAGAAAGTCGATCTATTTTTTCAAAAGTATAAAAAGAAATGGAGAGGACCAGACATTCCTATTTATATCTTTCCTTTTCAAATGTCCTGGAGGAGTTCAGATAATAAATCAGGGGTATCGTTTCCTAATCAACTTTTCCTATTTGTCGGAAATGTAGAGGAAGATAAAGAATTAGAAGCGTTATTTGTTCATGAATATCATCATGTATGCCGCATTCACTTTCAAAAAAAGGGTATGGAAGAATATACATTACTTGATTCTATGATTATGGAAGGGTTAGCAGAGCTTGCTGTTAAAGAGAATTGTGGAGAAAAATATCATGCAAATTGGTGTCATTTATATGATAAAGACAAAATAGATAAACACTGGAAAGATTATTTAAAGGATCATCTAGATGTAAAAAAGTCAGAAGAGCTCCATGATGAATTATTATACGGATATGGCAGGTATCCAAGTATGATGGGATACTGTTCTGGTTTCTATTTAGTGGAACAGTTTCATTCTAAAAATAATATGGCTGAAAGTAAATATTTCACCTTGGAAAGTGATAAATTTATACACTAGTTGAGAATATTGTGAGCTAAGGTATTCTTGGCTCCTTACTTTTTCCCTGTAATTACAAAAGGAAAATATGTAGTCATTTGTCTCGAGGTTTGTACATATTATAGTAAAAACATAGAGATGCGAAAGAGAGTAAAACAGGGCATAGGCAAGTACGAGGTTACTGAAAAAATAGTGCAAAATAGGAATAAATTTACTACTACTTGCCCATACTGATTGACAAACAGATGTTGAAGTGAGGGATAAAATATGCAGTATCTTCATGATGTTTGGGTAAATTGGTTTGAGGGAGAAGAAAACGGCTATAATGTTTGTCACTTTCATGAATGGAGAAAAGATGATGGAGTAGAATTACTGGATCAGGTTCCACTCTTGAAAGTAGATTCTTGTCTTTATAATTACATAGAAAATGATTTAGCAGAATTGCCAAGACAATTATTGGAAGAAATTTACCAAAAAGCGTATTTGCGGAAAAATCACGAAAGAATTCAATTGGATTATTGCTTTGTAGTTTCAGATGGAATCGGTATTTTAGTAGTGGATACTATTGGCTATTCTGTGCCAATCCGTAAAAGCCGTATGATACCTCGACAAGAACAACTAGCATATGAATTACTTGAAAACCAAGAAACCATACATTATCATTTTCAAGCTAGTGAACAGGAAAAGGAATTTCATATTTTGTCTCCTGAACCTCATGTCATGAATGGGTTAACGAGAAAAGAGAGACAGCTTAAGCAATTATTATTTATGGCCTTAGATCAATTGTACTCATCAGAAAATGTAGCAGAAGTACGTTATTGGTATACAGAATGGAGTCCAGAACGTTATTTTGAGATTCAACATTTAGATTTTGAAGCTGTATGGAATGAACTTTATGAAAATACAAAATATGGCTGGACACATAAGCATGAACAGTTTTGTGAGAATATTATAAAGGGACAACCATTTTTTGAAAAATTATGGGAAATGGAACATGGACCTAAAGTTAACTAATGGAATCAACTGGTAACGTGAATGAAAAAGGGGATGGATCATTTGATCCATCCCCTTAAGTATGAAGCGTACTATCTTCTTTTTCTACCTAATCCCATTGCATTTTCCATTTTCTTAATCATCTTACCTGCAACAAGATTTGCTTTTCTTGCTCCTTCATCTAAAATATCATCTAATTCTGATGAATTCATTAGTTCATGATATTTTTTCTGTATTGGTTCTAATGCCTCTACTACTACATTAGCTAAATCTGACTTAAAGTCTCCATATCCTTTTCCTTCATATTTTGCTTCTAGGCTTTCGATGCTCATACCTGAAAGAATAGAATAGATAGATAATAAATTAGAAACTCCTGGTTTGTTTTCTCGATCAAATTTAACGATACCTTCAGAGTCCGTTACGGCACTTTTAATTTTTTTAATAATTGCCTTTGGTTCATCTAATAAAGTAATGGTTGCCTTTGTATTCGTATCAGACTTACTCATTTTTTTAGTAGGCTCTTGTAGGGACATAATTCTCGCACCAACTTTAGGGATGCGAACTTCTGGGATAGTTAAAATATCATTGTACTTTTTGTTAAATCTTTCCGCTAAATCACGAGTAAGTTCAAGATGTTGCTTTTGATCTTCTCCTACAGGAACAAGGTCTGTGCTATATAAAAGAATATCAGCTGCCATTAGAGGTGGATAAGTTAATAATGCAGCAGATACTGCTTCTTTTCCAGATGACTTGTCCTTAAATTGAGTCATTCTCTCTAATTCGCCTATATAGGAAATACATTGCATAAGCCATGCTCCTTGGGCATGAGCAGGCACTTCTGACTGGATAAACAAAGTTGCTTTGTTAGGATCAATTCCAACAGCTAAGTAAAGTGCTGCTAAACTACGGATATTATTTCTAAGTACTAAGCGATCTTGAGGTACCGTTATTGCGTGTTGGTCAACGATACAAAAGAAACAATTATATTCATCTTGTAGTTCAACGAATTGGCTTAAAGCCCCAATGTAATTCCCCAATGTAATAGTACCACTTGGTTGTATTCCTGAAAAAATTGTTTTCATTTTACTTCCTCCATTATGTAATCTAAAGCCTTATATGTTGTTTGCTAGTTACAAGAATATAGCTTTAGGTTCATTATTACCATTTT
This sequence comes from Niallia sp., assembly GCA_035556015.1. Taxonomy (GTDB): domain Bacteria; phylum Bacillota; class Bacilli; order Bacillales; family Cytobacillaceae; genus Niallia. The sequence goes on from DATMFU010000248.1 coordinate 6,644, forward strand.
AGCATGTTTTGTTAATATTTTAGAAAAAATAAAACCAATTAATAATCTTATATTAATTTTTGCATATATGCGTTAGAAATATCCAATAGTTGGATTGACTATTATTAAACTACCAATTTCGCTATTTTTATATATTTCTGACTTATTTTTCTACAAATTTCTACATAGTTCTTGCATAACGAAAATTGCAAGAATATAATGGTTTTTGCGAATAAAATAGTTAGCGACAATTTCTACACATTATAGAAATAATCAATCTTATACAAAATAGAAGAGTAGGGTAAATTGTAATTATATTATTTTTTTAGACAATTATAGTCATCCTTTTTGTATTTACAGGCAGTGGTAGTTCGCTAATTAACAAACTATTTAGGAAATATTTTCGTGTTTAGTCTTGTTTCTCGATTGAAAGAAAATGATTTGGGGGTATTTTTAGATGAAAAAAAGAATGATAATTATGCTAAGCATGGTTCTCATGCTTAGTGTATTTCTTGCTGCTTGTGGTGGAAAAGACAACGATAGCAGCGATAAGACAGCACAAGATTTACGAATTAATATTGTTACGGAACCAACTGCACTTCATCCTGCTTTAGCAGCAGATGCAACATCTGGTGGTGTGCTGATTCAGACATTCGAAGGTTTAACACGAATTGATAAGAATGGTGTACCTCAGCCTGCAATGGCCAAAGATATTCAAGTATCCGATGATCAATTAACGTATACGTTTACTATTCGTAAAGATGCCAATTGGTCTAATGGAGATCCCGTTACAGCGAATGATTTCGTTTATACTTGGAAATGGGTATTAAATCCGGAGAATCAATCACAGTATGCCTATCAATTATATCCAATAAAAGGTGCTGAAAGTGCTAATACTGGTAAAGGTAGCTTAGATGATGTTGCGATAAAGGCAATTGATGATAAGACATTAGAAGTTACGTTAGTAAATCCAACACCTTATTTCTTACAATTATTAGCCTTTTATACATATTTCCCTGTGAATCAAAAGGTAGCAGAAAAAAATCCAGATTGGTATAAAGATGCTGGGGATGATTATGTAACAAATGGTCCATTTAAAATGACTAAATGGAATCATA
>DATMFU010000249.1:0-3171 GCA_035556015.1 Niallia sp.
GCAGGCTTATTTGCAATATTAGCAGGGATTCTATACATCGGCATTCAGTTTTTCCATCCAGAGGATAATTTATCTTCTGTCAACACAAATATATGGGTAATTGTTGCATCCTTGACCATTGCTATGTCTATTTTCAGTTTGATAGGGATTCTAGGGATCTACATTAGGCAAGCGGAAGAAACTGGATGGCTTGGGCTGGTCGGATTTGTTACCTTTAGTCTGTTTTGGCTAGTTTCAATGTCTTTTAGTTTCACCGAAGCTTTTGTCCTGCCGTTACTCACAAACGATGCTCCAACGTTTGTAAATGGTATATTAGGGATCTTTGGAGGAACCAAAAGCGTGGTTGAACTTGGAATTTTTCCAATATTAGCACCATTAGCTGGAGGACTGTATATGCTTGGTGGAATCTTACTTGGGATCGCAACTCTTCGTGCTGGAGTCTTCCCGCGGATGTCAGGTGCCCTACTTGCCTTTTCGGCTGTGGTAACCCTTGCTGCCGCAATTATCCCTCATCCATTCGATAGGATATTGGCCATACCGATGGGAATAGCTCTAATTTGGTTGGGATCTATTCTATTTTCTGGACGCGAGAAAAGTAATTCTAAGTGATATTATGATTTTTTGCATTTTTCCTAAATAAATTAGGATGAAACCGTTTACCAATAAGCGATAAAGCACTTGAAGTCTTTAGTATTAATCAAGTGCTTTATAGTTAGATAAAATATAATTCTTTTATTCGATAATTCACGAGCATATTTTGTTTTTTCTTTTTCCATCCAACTCTATTATATTAAGTCGGATTATTTGGAAATTCGTATTATATTTATCAATTAATGCATATAATAAAGTAATATATTTGTTATTAACATTATATTTATTCTGCTGAAGAACTATAGTCAACCTCTACATTTTTTAACCCTTCTATTACTTTATTTATCCGTATTGATAAGTCATTTATTTCTTCTAATGTTAATTCATCTGCTGCTTCTTCTGGGTTAAACATACTTAACCTCTTTGTTATACCTTCAATTCGACCTATATATACTTTTTCATGACCTATTGCAATTTCTCCAATAGCTGTATCAACTACAAAATCTTCTATCGTTCCTAAGTTATCAAATTCATCTGCTAGTTTCGCTATAGCGTACCTATATCCCCTATTTTCATCTAATAACTCTTCATATGTCTCCTGAATTGCATCAAATAATTCGTTATACTCCCAGTGCTTCATTAATTTCCTCCACCAATTAAAATTTTATTTACGGGTTAATTCTATTCCCATTATTGTGTATGACCTCTAATTCAATATCGACTGACCTTGCATCTAGATAAACATTATAGACATGTCCACTTAATTCATCACTTTAACTGACTTTTGCTGCTTGGATAACTAATCTCTATATCAAAAAAATACCCTTGAGATAGCTATTTTCTCAAGGGTATAGATAGTTATTATTAAACTATATTTAAAATTCCAAAGATAATTATCAATTTTAAAGCTGCTTAAGCTTCATATAAGCTATTGAGAAACAATCTAAAGTTTTCTGAAATTAATTTTACGTATTCATCTTTTAACTCATTATCTTCTTCAAAGTAATCCATATCACAAAAATACACTTGATCCTTCTCACCAATTTTCAAACAAATCAAGCTATCAGCAGGATCTACACCAATTGGAATTAAATTAGGAGGAACTATCTTGCTTAAAGTATACTTCTCATAAAAGTTCTTTAAATTTGAATCCGTTTCTTCTGAAATTGGTAGAAACAACATTACTGAGGATGTAATAGTTCCATCAGCAGTTTTAAATCTTCTTTTCTCAGGTTTACCACCATTTTTGTGTAGCAAAAACTTCTTATAATCTTCAGAGAGATTTACGTTATATTCATTCTCGAAAGCCTCAATATCATTATCCACAATTGGTTCAAATGAAAATTCAAATTTTGTTTCCAATAAAATCACTTCCTACTCCATTAAATATTATTATAACGAATATAGCCTGTCTAATTTATACAAAAATACAAAAAGCACCTAATGCTTAAAATGCATTTTAGTGCTTTATGCTTTGAATATTTTAGTGTATTAGACTACAAATAGTAACACTTCAATAATAAGGGTTTCATTAATCCAAGTTATCAATTGCCTCTTGAAAGTTATCTTGTAAATATTCAATAAAAGTTGTGTATCTAGTTACTTCTCGTTTACTTATATCATCCCATCGAACAACATTATATTTCTCTAAAGTATTTAAGCAATAAACAAATTCATCGACACTCTCTAAAACAATATATTTATTTGGTAAACCTAATTTTCTATACCGTTCTGTACTTTCAACAACAGATGCGTAATCTGCTCCCTCAACTCCATTTATGTCAACCCCACAAATTCCTCCAGAGCCATATTTTTTAACGAAGTCTTTATATTCTATTGGAAAACTAACCTCTAAGGTTCTTTCTGCTTTTTTTATATGATCATCAGAAACCTCTCCAATAAAGTCCCCTTTTTCTATATATTCATTAATCATCTCTTCAAGTTTTTTATTCATGTTTAGTTTCACCTCATTCTAGGTTATTTGAACGCCATTTCCAGTACTTCTTTCTAAAATTGTTAAATTGTTTATCTAAGACCTCATCATTTCTAAAACTATCACCATTTTTAATTAAACCATGTAATATTTTTTTATAATCATCATGAGTTGTTGCAATTATCTCAACCATATTACCTGATTCCTTTTGGATTATGTGATGAAGTTCAATTTGTGCTTCTTCACCATTCTTGTCAATTACATATGGCGGTCGACCTTTTGCAACAAGCTCTCTATTTGACAAACCCTTGGCTTTTAGAGTTTTTGGAGTATAATCAAAATCGATATCAATTTTCTGATATACACGTCTTGAGATATCCATTTCTTTCCCGCCAACTTTGACCGTTCCTTCAATCTCTATTGCTTTATAATTGTCACCTAGCCATTCAAGTTCTACTTCTCTTCCTACTAAACTAGATTTCTTCGCAGTCCCCTTACTACCACCCATATTCTTCCCAAAAGAAAACTTCGAAGTAACTTCTTCAATCCTCTTACTAACTTCCTTTGAGTTCATCACGTTGGATAGAATCGGCTTTACCCCATCTGCCCCAGCCAACGCAAAATTCATATTCTGATTCCCTAAAAGA
>DATMFU010000250.1:0-14584 GCA_035556015.1 Niallia sp.
AGAAGATTTAGTAAAAGCAGGCGTTTCAGAAGGATTAATTCGCTTATCTATCGGCCTTGAAGCAGTCGAAGATATCATTGCAGATTTAGAACAAGCTATTGCGAAAGTAGCTGTATCCATAAGCTAAACGAAATGTACATCTCTTGAGAACATGTTGCCTAACATGTTCTCATTTTTATGGAATATGTACAGAATCATTAGGGCTATTAATTACTTGGGCAATATGTCTTTCCCCATTTTTCTCAAATAGCTTGTATTCCATCATACCTACTTTTTCTGCTACTTTTTGTGATGGGATATTGTGAACTGTAGTATACGAAAACACCTTAGGAAGCTTTAGTACGTTAAAAGCATATTCCTTACAAGCAATGGCTGCTTCTGTTGCATAACCTTTATTCCAATAATCCTTTATTATGTGAAAACCAATCTCCGGTACGGACTCGTTTTCAATCATTTGCGTGGTGATTCCACAATCGCCAATAAACTTTTCTCCATCTTTTAAAATAACTGCCCATAATCCATAATTATATTTTTTATAGTTATCTATATTCCATTGAATCCACTTTTCCACCTTTTCTTTACTAAATGGTGCAGGATAGTACTGCATAGATTCAGGGTCAGATAGAACCTTTGTTAGTTCATCTGTATCATCTAACACCAATTCCCTTAAATACAACCTCTTTGTTTCCATTACTTTCATTTCATCATCCCTTGTTTTTCTTTACTAAAATTATATGTATTTCTTCTTATATTCTGCTTCCTCTAGGACATAAAAAGAGGTTTCCTATTGAAAGAAGATTCTAGTTCTAATTCTATTATAACTACATGGAAAAATTACCAGTCATTGGAACTTAGTTTTTACTCATCCTATTAATGGAGGTGGAATAATGAAAAATCAAAATCCTGTCCAGTTTTCTGGAAAAGTTTTAGATCAACGAAATGACCTTACTGGCCCTGAAGCAGGCAAGGCTTTATATCCAAAACTGCCTAAGCATGTAGCCATCCAAGACTCTAAACAAAAATAATAAACTTTGACCTCCTTTGTTTTGAGTAAAACAAATGGAGGTCAATTTTTCATAGAAACACATGACAAAAATTTTAATGACTTACCTCTAAAGATTTTTATATTGTTCCAATACATGAATCAACCATTCTTTATCATACTGTGTTTTTTGATGAATTTTTTCTACTATTTCTTCTAAATGTTCTAATTTTGGTTCCTTCATAATGCCTTCGCTGGTACTCAAAAAACTTTCCCAGTTATAAAATTCCCAGTGAGCAATTTCCTTTTTATAGGGAACTCTACATTCTAACAAAGGTTTTGGTTTAATGAGGTTTTGTGAGTATTCAGCGGCCTGTATAAATGTACTCATTTCGATTGGCTCCGTGTGGTAAATCTGTCTTGATATTTTTCCATTTGGTCGGTAATATAGGATTTCTGTGTTTTTATTATCATCCTTTACTTGCACCTTTGCAGCTGGAAAAAAACCACTTAATGGCTCACGAATAAAATCTTCGTTATTTGAATCTAATAATATGGGCGTTAGCCATTGATCACCTAAATCACATAAATAGCGATCTCCATTTTCATTAATTGCTACTACTGCTACATGAGCATCCTCTGTTTTCAAACTATGACCGATAGGATATGCTTTAATCCCTGCTTTTTTAAATTCATCTAACAACCAAATAGTAAGATCAAAACAATTACCCGTAATGCCGTACTGCTGTCTATGTTCTCGCATCAGAGAGACATCTCTTTGTTTTTTATTTTCCCTTTTGTTATAAATCCATAATTTAGTTAGCGACTCCATAGGGAAATCATGAAATTTCTCCCAGGTAGCTAATATACTTTCTGTTGGTCGCATTTAATCACCTTCATTGAATGATGTATGATGTATAATTTTTCACTGAAGGTATCCTTTCTGCATGAGTAAGTGAGAATCCTGCTTTTAACTAATTGGCCCTGAACTTGTTTAGGAAGTATACCAGACCACTCTTTTGTTTAGTTACTAAAGATTATTCTTACAATAATATTATTGTTGTATTTATATATTATTTACGTCATATATTTAATGTATAAATAAGTTGTTGGAGGTGAGTGATGGGTCTTCTTACCTTTTTCCTTGTTATTACATTAGGAGTTATCATTTTATTTATTCTTTCATCCATATTACTTAATAAATATGTACCTAAAAAGAAAGCAAAGTATCTTAGAATAGAATTTACTACTCTCTTAATAATCAGTATAGGTACAATCATTTACAGTTTGTTCGTAGGCGGGTGGAGTGGTATCGGATATGGTTTTATAGGTTTTTCCCTTTTCATTGGAACGATTTTTGGTGTACTTATAAACAGAATAATAAATTATTGGTAATTTAGATAAATAGCTTTATCTCTTAAGGACAGCAATATGCTTTTCTTTTTTTTTGCCTAAAAACACCTCATTTAAAACAATTCCACCAAAGTTTAATTCTTCTATATTCCTCTATTAATATAGAAAAATACATGAAAATCTCCCACCTTTTGTTTCATTTACAAAAAAATGTTGCATTTTGTCATAGCGAAATTTGTTAAATATTATCGTAAAAAGTTGTTAACAAATTTAATAATTTGTATTTACAAATTATTGAAAGGAGTTTAGAATCAGCCTTGTACACGTTTCCAATAAATTGTAAATAAATTATTTTATGGAGGGTATGAAATGACTGATAGGTTAAGAGATGGTTTTTTATGGGGTAATTCTGTTTCTAGTATGCAGACAGAAGGTGCTTGGAATGAAGATGGGAAAGGTCTGTCCGTATATGACATTCGCGAAGCCTCTGAGTTTGCTTCAGACTGGAAAGTAGCAACAGATAGTTATCACCGCTATGAAGAGGATTTTGATTACATGCAACAGTTAGGTATGAATTGTTATCGTTTCCAAATTTCTTGGAGTCGAGTAAATCCATTAGGCGATGGGGCTTTTAATGAAGCTGGTATAGCATTTTATGACAAGTTTATTGATGGATTAATTGAACGAGGAATCGAACCGATGATTTGTCTCTATCATTTTGACATGCCTCTTCATTTAGCAGAACAATATAATGGATTTGTCAGTCGAGAAGTGATGGACGCCTTTGTTCGCTATGGCAAGGAAATGGTTGACCGCTTTGCCCATAAGGTGAAATACTGGATCACCTTTAATGAACAAAACCTCTTTCATATACCGGAAGCGTTTCGTATAAGTGGTTATCTAAGTGGTGAAAAAAAGCTGGATGAACTATATAAGATTCAGCATCATGTCATGATGGGACACGCAAAAGTGGCAAATTACCTTCATGAAAACTATAAGAATGCTTTAATTGGTGGGATGCTTGCTTACTCTGAAGTATATCCAGCAACATGTAAACCAAAGGATGTCCTTTACGCGAGAAAAATTGACGAATTTCACAACCATAATCTTCTGGAAGCATTCACATTTGGAAAATATTCTAGAGAAGTCTTAACTTATGTCGAGCGCGAGAAGATTGACATGGGCATCCAAGATGGTGACTTAGATGAGCTAGCAAAACTTACAAGCGACTTCCTATCATTCAGCTATTATGCTAGTACCACGATAAATAGCGACTTAGTTCCAGAGGGAACGGCAGTCAATTATTATATGAAACATGGAAAACAAGATAATCCTCATTTGGACACTACCGAATGGAATTGGCAAATTGATCCCCTTGGATTTAGGGATGTCATTAATAAAATGTATAGTCGATACAAATTACCTGTATTCCCAATTGAAAATGGAATTGGTGTAATCGAGTCATGGGACGGCAAAAATGAAATTCAAGATGACTACCGTATTGCATATCATAGAGAACATCTTCAAGCCATGAAGGATGCTATATTTATTGATGGTGTCGATGTAATCGGTTATTTAGGCTGGGGCTTGATTGATATCCTGAGCTCTCAAGGTGATATGCGCAAACGATATGGCGTTGTCTATGTGAACCGTGAGAATCATGATTTAAAAGATTTAAAACGAGTTCCAAAGAAAAGCTTTTGGTGGCTTCAAAAAGTGATTAGCACGAATGGAGAAGAACTCGATCCTCTTTTAGCAAAAACAGAGAAGTGATTCTATAATCTAACGAGAAGGTGAATCGGTATGGGGAAAGGTGTACAAACAGGTACTCAGGAGAAAATGTCTTTTATTGATAAATTCACCATGTTCGCAGCAAAATTAGGCGGGCAAATTCATCTAAGATCTTTAAGAGATGCATTCGCAGTTATTATGCCTTTGTTTATTTTAGCTGGCGTAGCAGTTCTAGTTAACAATGTCATTTTCCCGTGGTTTTTTGAAGGAAAAGTTTTAGCAAATGCCCAGTATTGGGGTACTACCATTACAAATGGTACGCTAAATATCGCTGGGCTAATACTTGCTCCAATGATTGCTTTTTGCTTATCTAAAAACCGAAACTTTAAGGACCCTTTAGCATCTGCTGCTATTGCCTTGGCAACCTTAGTCATAATGATGCCTAATACTGTTTCGCTAACGCCCGTTGGAGCAGAAAAAGCAGTAGATGTTTCAGGAGTTCTTACATACGGAAACCTTGGTACAACTGGTATGTTTGCTGGAATAATTATTGGTCTCCTCTCTACGGAAATTTTCATTAAAGTTTCGAGTGTCAAGATGTTTGAAATTAAACTTGGAGACAATATACCTCCTGCCGTAAGCAAATCATTTTCGGTCATGATCCCTGCCATCTTGGTCTTATCCTTATTTGGTGTAATATCATTATTTCTCGCAGTAGCATTTGATACCAACTTAATTTCGCTTATTTCTACGATGATACAAGAACCATTGCGGAAAATAAATACGAGTTTAATAGGTACAGTAGTCATCTACAGTATTGGGAACTTCCTTTTCTCTATCGGTATTCATCAAACCGTTGTTAATGGTGCTTTATTGGATCCGCTGCTACTAGCTAATATGAATGAGAATATGTTGGCATATGCGAATGGTCAAGTAATCCCACATATTATCAACAGTACGTTTGTGCACACATTTGGTATGATTGGTGGAACAGGAAGCACCATTCCTCTCCTTCTAGCTATTTTCCTTTTTGGAAAAAACAAAGTTGGAAAAGATATAGCCAAGCTATCAACAGGACCAGGACTTTTCAATATTAATGAGCCTGTTATATTTGGTTATCCAATTGTCTTCAATATTCCGATGATGATTCCATTTGTCCTTCTCCCAGCCCTTGGCATTATAGTTGGATACTTTGCTACAGCCATTGGATTCATCAGTAAAACGGTTGTTTATATTCCTTGGACAACCCCTCCACTATTGAGCGCATATTTGGCTACAGCAGGTGACTGGAAAGCGGTTATTCTGCAAGCTTTGATTATCATTGGTGGTGCTTTCCTCTACTTACCATTCATGAAAATTAGTGAACGAGTAAGTCAGATTAATTCTGAGGATAAAGTAGCATAAACTATTACTGGATCCATTCAAACATGATATGATAGGAATGAAGGGAATCGTCTTAAATTACCCATTTGAAGACGATTTCCTTTTTTCTAACTTCCATGAACCGACTAGAGAAAATATTTTTTTTGAGGTGCACAAATGGTCAAGTATAAGTGGATTGCTGAACAAATACGAAATAGAATCATCAACAAAGAGTACGACTCTTCCAAACCCCTCCCCGATCAGGAAAAATTGGCAAAAGAGTTTGAAACAAGTAGAGTAACAATCATAAAGGCGCTAAATTTATTAGCAATAGAAGGCCTTATATATAGTAAACAAGGATCTGGAACCTTTGTTAGAAAAAATGCGTTACAAATGTCTAAACTAGACTCACGTGCAGATGAATACATAGGCGTAACAGAGCAAATAAAAGATACTGGGGAAATTTCAAGTGTCATTATAACTTTTAATGTGCGATTTCCAAATGAGGATGAATGTGAAAAGTTAATGATTACTAAAAATCAGCCTATTTACGATATTGTTCGTTTCAGACTTTTAAACAATGAACCATTTTTAATAGAGCATACAAAAATGCCAGTGAACGTAATCCCGGATCTCACGGAAGATATATTACATAATTCCATTTATCGCTATATAAAAAATGATCTAGGCTTCAAAATTCTCGGGGCCAATAGACGGATACGTGCAGATCAACCAGATGAACTGGATAAACAATACTTAAAGTGCACGGAACGAGATCCTGTTCTGGAAGTAATTCAAGTCGTTTACTTGGATAACGGCGTTCCATTTGAATATTCCCGAACCCGCCATCGATATGATATGGGAGATATATTAGTGGTGGATATGAAATTTAAAAATTAGAGAGCTTGAAAAGTTTGAAGATTTGTAGAGTAAGCTCTCTTGCTTTAGCTATTCTGTTTGTTATAGGTGTTCCATTTTCAATACATACATTGGCTATAGATATAAACCATCTTCTTCTGGAACACCTTCAAACTACAACGACTTCCTATTATTAGATTGCCTCCACGATATATTTAAAAATTTATAAAAGGGATGAAAATTATGAAAAAAAGGATTTATAATACAATAGGAGCTATTCTTATCCTTTTTTTAGGGATTGTAAAATTCTTCTGGTCGGATGAATTTTCACTAATAACTACTGGGTTAGGTGGATTTATTTGTGTAATCATTAGTTTTTCTTTATTCTTTTATCCACCATTTGAAAAACCAAATAAAAAGAAGTAATTACTTTCTCACACGTTAAGGGCTATATCTAATACTATATTTCTTCAAAAATAATATCCCCTAAATCATTGAGCATATAATCCGTAATTCTTATTTCTATCACTGCGCTCGGTAAAATTGTTATATATAAATCCTCCTCTAGTTCTAAAACGATGGATGATACTACTTTACAATCCTTTTCATAATGATAATGACCATATCCAGTTACCTTTTTTATTCTTTCATTTGGAACAAAAAAACCAGATCCTAATATGATATGTTGTTGATACGGTAGGTTATCTACTAGTTCATATTTTACTGGCTCTGGTGTATGCTGCTCGTTAAGTAGTAAAATATCATCTCCTTCCACATCCTCTGCATACTCAAATTTCCAATAGGTTATGTCAGAAGAATTTCTTATCTCAAATACTGGTTCGGCAGAGTAAAGAATAATATCCTTATGTTTCATGTATGTACTAAGTTGATTAGCATAAATTCCTTCTAACATACAACCTTTTATTTCCTTAAATCTCTCCCATACTTGATCCACACTTCTCCTCCCCCTTTTCTACTATCAATCTATAAATGTCTTCGAATTTTTTCTGCTTCCTTTATACTATCAATCAACCAAATCGGAGCTTTTTCATGGCTAAGTACTTCCTCTGTTGTCATCCAGTATATGTTTTCTACTTCATCGGGACTTTTTATAAACGGCTCTCCATAGTCAAACTCACAAAGGAAAACAACATCAACTACTTCACTACCATTCTCCAATACAAAAGAAGTATTCCTTACGTAAGTCATGGAATCTTTTACTTTCACACCAACCTCTTCATCTAGTTCCCTTCTTAATGTTCTTTCTAATAAATTAATAGAATTCCCCTCTTGTTCAACTGTTCCACCAACTAATGAAAAAAATCCTCCCGCATGTTCTTCCTTCATACTTCGTTGAATAATTAACCACTTATCTCCTTTAAAAACGGCACCTTCTACATTTAGATAAAACATTATTATCACCTCTAACTAGTAATATAAGATTCTTCTATTCTTATAAAATAAATAATCACTTACATACAAATGTTATTACATTCATATTCCATTTTAAGGAACTCATACATACTACCATTAGTGTCTTGCATATAAGTTTCCTTATCTATAAACCCTACTTTTCTATATACATTAATTGCTCTTTGATTAAATGCAGCAACTGATAAGCAGATTTTCTCCGGTCTAAGTTCTGATTGAATGAAGTCTAAAGCATTATGTAAAAATTCTTGTCCCTTGCCTTTCCCTGTTATATCTGGTCTCATCCCTAATCCTATTTCACAAGATTTATCAGTATCCTTATAAACACTTAAAAATCCTATAAGTTCAGTTCCTTTTAAAACAGCATATGTTGAATTCCCCCTTTTTTTGGAGTCTAAGAACTCAGCTAAATCTTCCTCATCTGCTTCCATATCATAAAAAGAATATCGACCCTCATAATGCCAAGTGAATGCAATATTTTCTGCTTGCTCTTGTGTCATTGTTTTAAATGTATAAATCATAATTACATTCCCTTCATTTTTTGTTTCTTTATCTATCACCATCTTGTTCTTAAATAAGCAAATCAACGAACTAATACTCCATACTATTTCTATGAGTACTTCCTCATTATTTTAACCGTACAAACTAAGCTCTTAAGAAATTTGCTGAAATTAAACTGAACTCACACGAAAGAACCAACCACTAGACTCATTTTTTCATTTTTAATTTATTGTTGATTATGAAAATTATAACATTTATAAAATTGAGAATATATTGCAGATCATCTTAATTATTAAATTTTCATGTAAATAATAAAAGAGGAATCCCCTCTTAATAAAAAGAAAATTCCTCTTTTTTACCACATCATTAAATTTCTTCCATTTTACATTTACAATCAATTAATCTTATTTTCTTCGAAACTGTTACTAGCTAGTTCTCGCAAGATCATATTTCAAAATCATCAAGGAGTAATTGCTATTTTTACTACAGGCTCTTTGCGACTTCCGAAAATATCGTAACCTTTTTCAATGTCACCTAAACTTATACGATGTGTAATCAGTGGTGTTAAATCTAATTTACCTGCCTCAATCATTTTAATCAGGCGATTCATGTTTTTAAGATCTCCTAAGCCAAAACGGATTGTTAAGTTTTTGAAGAAAATTTCTGGAAATGGTACTGCCATATCTTTACTGAAAATACCAACTAGAGATAGACGACCACCCACACGTAAACAACGTAATGCATTCAAAAATGTTGGTTCAACCCCAGCAGCCTCGATTGCGGCATCTGCACCTTGGCCATTTGTTAATTGGTTAATCACTTCAAGAACATCTTCTTGATCTGCGCGCACAATATAATCTGCTCCAACTTGCTTCCCTACTTCTAAGCGAAATTGGTCCACATCTACTAAAATAATTTTACTTGGGCTAAATAATTTTGCTGAAGCTACTGCACATAAACCAACTGGTCCTGCACCGTAAATTACTACTACATCCCCTGTTTTAATTTCAGCATCAACTGCTGCAGAGTATCCTGTTGATAAAATATCTCCAACAAATAATACTTGCTCATCTTTAAGTGTATCTGGCACATGCACTAAGTTAAGATCAGCAAAAGGAATACGAACATACTCACTTTGAGTACCTTCCAAGTCTCCCATTTCAATTCCACTACCTAAAATACCACCACGAGTACAGTGTGAAGTGTATCCACGTTGGCAATTTTCACATTTGCCACAGTGTAATGCTGGTGGACCTGTAACTCTGTCCCCTGGTTTGAAATCCGTTACCTCACTACCAACTTCTTCCACAATACCTACGAACTCATGTCCAACTGTGTAGCCTGGAGTTGATTTCATATGACCATGAATTAAGTGAATGTCAGATCCACAAATAGTTGTTAAAGTAACACGCACTATTGCATCTGTTGAGTTTTTAATTTGTGGTTTTGAAACTTCTTGTAATGTAATTTTATTGAGTTCTTTATAAACTAATGCTTTCATCAAAATCTCTCCTAACCTATTATTAATATTTCAAAACCTATCATTCATTAGCAGCGCTTACAATACAAATCAACAAAAATATATAGTTAACTATATATTTAATTAAAAAAAAGCTATAAAAGCTTTTTAGCATTTAAGGCAACTTTTTTCAATGTATTTGAAAGTAACTTGATTTCTGCTTCGTCTAAGCCCTCGAATAACATTTCTTCAATTGAACTCACATGATCATAAATTTCCTGCACAATTGGCTCCACCTTCTCAGTAAGCTCAATAATACGTGAGCGGTTATCTTCTGGATCAGCAATACGACGAATAAATCCCTTTTCCTCTAATCGAGACAGTAAAACACTAACAGTGGGATTTGTTAAGTTTAGTGCACGCTCAATATCCCGTTGCTGCACTTGGCGATCCTTTTCTTGATGCAAGAAAATAATGACATTTGTTTGACTATGCGTTAAATCAATCTCTTTCAAGTGGCTATTTCCATGACGCTTTACCATATTATCAATTGTTTTAATCGAATTAACTATATAAGGCTGTTTAAATGGTTTTGACAAGTTTTGATAACTCCTTCATTTTATAGAAGCTATAGTAATTATATAGCTAACTATATATTATTACAATGGAATAAATTATTCTAGTATTCTTTATTATATCTTTTAATAAGTATCTCAACATTAACATTCATATAGGGTTTAGTACTGATACGTATCAACTAAACCCCATCTACCTCATAAGATTTTATTATACTATTCGAAGAGTAAATTTACTTTAGTGTAATTCTATTTATATTTTCAAACCATTCTCTTAATAGATTTAATCGCATCAAAATGCATTCCTTCATGATATAAACAAAAACTAATTAATTCTTTCACCGTTGATAAGGTAATCCCGGTTGAAGTAGTGTAAGGTAGTATTTTTTCCTCTAATCGGCCTTCTAATTTCTCCTCTATTCTGTCTAATTGTGTTTTTAGTAACTGACTTAATTCTTGAATAGTTGGCAAATCGTGTTTACCCCAACCAATAGGCTTCGTACCTGAACCGAATAATTCCAAAAATGACTTTGGTAATTGCGTTTCTTCCCCAATAATTTGTAAACCAAACTTTTCTTGTATCACATAAATGTGTCCTATATTCCATTTAATATTATTATTAAAACCGTTTGGTATAAACAGTGATTCCTCATCCTTCATTTCATGAATGAGCTTTAGTGTTTCTCCACGGACAAACCTCAATTGTTTGAAAAGATAGTGTTCCACTTGTTTTCCTCCTTTTCTACCTTTTAATTTACATCCAAAATGTAGGATAACTTCTATTACTACGTAGATTATTGATTAGCAATGCAAAAATGACGATAATAATGGAACCGAGTAAAACAGGAGAAATTAAATAACTCCAACTATATGCCCCTAACATAACAACAAGAGGATCTGCCCCTGCTGGTGGATGTGTTGTTTTTGTAACCATCATTAATGCAATTGCTAACCCCACTGCCAGACCAATTACCCATGGTTCATTACCGAATAGTTGATACATAACTAAACCGATGAATGTTGAAACGAAATGACCCCCGATTACACTTCGTGGTTGGGATAATGGAGCATTCCAGACCCCAAATACTAATACACAACTTGCACCGAACGGAGCCATTAACCATTCCGTAGAAGTCATATTCGTTAAATACATTAAGGTAAGAATGGTTAAAAATCCTCCAGTTAAACCTGTTAAAGAATCCTTTACATTCACTTGTAATGGACTTTTCCCTTTTCCTCTCATCTTTGATAGGTACCTTATAAGGATAAATTTTCTTTCTTCACGTTTAATTGCCATTTCACTATTTATAGTAATCACTCCCTTTATTTACAATTTATTCTACATTACATAAACTAACCTGTAAACTATAATTTTACAGGTTAGTTTATGTTACTTAAACAAAAAAAGAACCAACTCTTTAAGAAGTTGATTCGATTCTTTAGTCATCTTCTATTTTCCGATGTTGAAATTTAGCTACCTTTTTTCTGTTACCACATATTTTCATAGAACACCACTTACGTCTTCCACTCGTATCTATAAATAAAAGAACGCACTCAGGATTGGAACATCTTTTGATTGCAGTGAGTTTATTTTCTGCGATTAACGTTAAGGTATCATAAGCAATTAACGATAAAATCACATCCTCTATCTCTCCAACCGGATGTGGAATTAATTTATTTTCTATGATTTTATAAGTAAATGGTGCTTTTTTTATTTTCTCTTCTAAAAAAGTGATAAAGTCATTTGAAATGTGATGCTGATCTGCAATTGTTTCAAATTCTTTTCTTAAGACTTTTCGCATTTCTATTAGATTGGATGTTACTTGCTTCATGTGCTCTTTCATTTCCACAAATACTCGCTCATCCAAAAACGGATTATTCTCTTTGGCTACAGAGATCCAATCTAGTATATCTTCATTATTTATAAATAGATCATGACGTTGGCCCCATCTCACTACCTCGGTATTAACTAAATCTAATGACATATTTCCAGAAATTAGTGGAAACTTATTTATTTCTTGCATAGCTTATCGCTCATTTCATTATTAGATTCCCTAACCTTCTATAATGGTTATATGCTAATTATACTATATTTAACCTGCCATTAATAAATGAGACAACTTGTTTGTACTAGTAATAATACTCTTTCAATTGGAAGGAGGGACTAAAAAAATACTCTTACCAAATTTGATAAGCAAATTAATTTTCTACAGATTTCTTTTTAATTTCTAATTGTTCTACTAAAGAAGTAACGAATGTATTCAGTGGATTAATGATTGTTTTTGATGTGGTAGATTCAACTTCTCTAGCCGCATCCACCATTGATAACTGCGCAACAGAAATAACCTTATCTTCCTCAATGATGGATTTCAAGTAATGAGAAACTTGTTTATTATATGCTTGTTTTTGACCTTGCATGATTAGGTCAAAGGTATCGTTAATGATTATTCCCTCTACATTTATAGATTTTTGATGACGATCTGCATATTGATAGAGACGCTCCATAGTTCCATTTACAGTTGCTGGATTTGTAAATAAGATTATTTGAGACTGTGAAATATTACAAAGGACTTCAAAATATGGTTCATCTATTTTTATGATTGGAACGGATAGAGAGTGTGTTTCTTCTTGTAGAAATGTAATATAGTTTGTGCAGGTAATGAGAATAGCGTCTACATTGCACTTGGCTATCCATTCTAATTGCTCTTTCACTTTCTTTTGAGCATCTTCTATTTTATACGTTTCATCTGTTGTTACTCGATACAATAATGCAGGATCCACAAAATGCATTAGCTCCACATCATAGAAAGAAAGTGCATTTTCGATATATTCAATATTAGAATAATGAGCGTGTAAACATCCTATTCTTTTTTTCAATTTTAATTTCCCCTCTACTATATTTCTATTTATTCTATCATTACTTGTTCATCTGCAATATCTCCACCTATACTAATTGCTTTTCCACCTTGCTTCATTATTTTTATTACTGCAT
This sequence comes from Niallia sp., assembly GCA_035556015.1. GTDB lineage: Bacteria > Bacillota > Bacilli > Bacillales > Cytobacillaceae > Niallia. The sequence continues at coordinate 13,245 of DATMFU010000250.1, forward strand.
ATGTATATTTTCATAATCCTTATTTTGTAGAACGTTGGGTCATGATTCTTATAAGGGGATGTTTGGGAGTTAATCGCTAAAAAGCAACTATAAGCGAAAACAAAGATAGCGTATGGATAATCCAAACGCTATCTTGTCTTAGAAATAGGGTTCATTATAATTCTATAGAAATCATTATTTTGTCTTTAATGTGATAAGACCAATACTTGGTGTATTAAACAGTCTAAATTGAGCAAACCAAGGACCGCTTACACCTAAACCACCGTTTATATATTGAGTTCGATTATCCACCGTATGGACACCAGTTGTGTTTATTTTACCTGGGAAAAATCCATAATTCGGTGCAAATAAAGGACCGATAACAGGCAACTTAAATTGTCCTCCATGTGTATGACCATTTAGGCTAATATCCCAATGTCTCCATTCTTTTCCTTTCTCCTTTAATGTTGTCGTTCGATATTCATGGATATAGGATTCTTCCCTATCAATCTCAGTTGGTCGATGTGAAATTTCAATCGTAAATGGTTCATGTTGTTTATTATATAAATCATCAAACTGTTTCTTCTCTTTTACTAACATGTCTGAAATCTCATTTGCACCTACTTCATTTATCCCAACATAGGGGTTTGTTTTAAGCCAAATAGATTGATTTCCCTTCTGTATTTGTTGTCCTGGAAATAATGGCTGTACCTTATATTTCATAAACAGATCATAATAGGGGTTTCCTTTTTTTAATGCAGCCGTACTATTATCAGCATCTTTATCTCCTAAAATATAATACATTTCTTTATTTTTTGGCATCCCCTTTAATAGATTTTCTAAAGGCTGTAAATCATCTTCCTCTGAACGATAGTCCCCGGTAAAAACAGCTAAATCATACTTCTGTTTCTTAATTAAATTGATTAGCTTCTTTTGATTCTCACCAAATTCTTTTCCATGCAAATCTGAAATCTGTAATATTTTATAATTGTTAAAGGAATCTGGCAATCTATTATGAGCAATGATTACATCATCTACTACTACACGATTATTGCTCCAAATGGTCCCTATTATAAGCGCTATTCCTACTATTATTACAACCCATAAAGGCTTCACTTTTTTCATTTAAACTCTCCTTAACGTTCCACTATTTTTTTATAGCTTTTTTCTGTAAAAATAAATACAGCACCATATATGACAATAAAAATGAGAGAGGCAAAAATAGCACTGCCAAGCGTGATTATCCAATTATCCATACCAGCAATGCCTATAATCTTTATTACTAAGGGTATTCCAACAGCTAAGTGTAAGAGTGCTACTCCAAGAGGTGCAAAAAACATAATAAGTGTTTGTTTTCTTAT
>DATMFU010000251.1:0-9459 GCA_035556015.1 Niallia sp.
GCTGGATTAGTAAAAGGAAAAGTAAAGCCTGGGCATGTTGTTATCATTCGTTATGAAGGACCAAAGGGTGGACCTGGAATGCCAGAAATGTTAGCTCCGACTTCCCAAATAGTTGGGATGGGACTTGGACCAAAAGTTGCCTTAATAACAGACGGAAGATTTTCAGGTGCATCCAGAGGTATCTCTATTGGTCATGCTTCTCCTGAAGCTGCAGAGGGTGGTCCACTTGCTTTCGTTAAAGACGGAGACCATATTATTATTGATATTGAAAAACGTACAATGGATGTTGTTGTTCCAGAGGAAGAATGGGAACAAAGAAAGTCAGAATGGAAAGGCTTTGAACCAAAAGTTAAATCTGGTTATTTAGCTCGCTACTCTAAGCTTGTTACATCTGCAAATACTGGAGCTGTGTTGAAATATTAAATCTAGTAAAATAAAAAAGAAAGACAATGGGTCACACTCCCATTGTCTTTCTTTTAAATAGTAGAATTATTTTCTTTATCTGGTTCCATTCGCTGTACTTGTAATATGTCTAAAAGGAATACAAATACAGGAATCCCAATAATAAGTCCCCACACTCCGAAGAAGTGTTCAGAAAATATTAACACGATAAAAGTGAAGAAAACTGGCAAATTAGTTTTAGAAGACATTAATTTCGGGTTAAGTATATAGGCTTCAATAGCATGTATAATACAAACGAAGATAATCAAAATGATAATATAAGGATAACCTCCAATGGTGTATCCTATTGTTAATAAAGGAACTAATGATATCATCACACCTGCTACAGGAATGAGCCCAAAAACAAATACCATTAAGGACAATCCAAGTATTTGAGGGAAACCTAGTATCCATAGACCAATCGTAGTCAACACACAGTTTACTAAAGCAATAATTACTTGTGCCTCTAGAACTTTTCCAAAAGTTAAAACAAATTTTCTTCCGAAAAATTCAATTTCATTATAAATCGGTGCAATTTTACTAGCCTTAAAGTTTGCCTTATATTTAATGAGCCTTGGTTTCTCTAGTAAAAAGAAGAAACTTAAAATAATAGCAAGCACAAATTGTATACTGAACGAACTAATGTTGTTGAAATATTTCACAATAAATCCAAGGCCTTGTTCCAAGTAGCTATTGATATCTCTTTCTTGAATAGCAGAAACAATATAATTTAAGACTGCATTATCATGTGGCCTTGAGTAAAAATCTATTAGTTGCTTAATTAGAGAGGTGATTTCCTCCACTAACATTGGTAAATATTTTATGAAGCTATATGATAAAACTCCTATTGTTAGTAGGTAAAGTATACTTACTATTATGTTTCGTTTAACATGAATAAACTTAGAAATAATTCTTTCCATTCTATCCATTAAAAAGGAGAGGATAAATGTAAAGAGCATTAAATTTATCATACTTCTAAGCATATAAATTCCTACAATAATTAAAGCAAATATCAAAAACCTTTTTATCCCTTTATTTGCAAATATTTTGTTAACAGTTTCCACTCCATTTCCCCTTTTATAAAATTTTTTTCTTTTTTGTCTGTATATTCTTTATTTTACCCTAAAAGACTGCAGATTAGTATTGTTATGTTTAACAAATTCAAGGAAGTTAAATGGAAGTAGATAGGATATATCACCTCTATTTGTCGTGTTTTATTTGAAAGCATATAACGCTTGAATATTTTATCTGCTACCTTATATAATTAATATGTATAACTAAAACGTTATGGTTAGGAGGAGAAACAATGGGGATGTGAAATTAAGAGCATTAACTAAAGCACAAATAGCAACATTTTTGAAAACTTTCATTAATTATTACACAAGCCTTGGATTTCTTCCGGCAAAACGTTCAAGTTTTAAACATTCAAAATGTTCGATAATAATAACAAGTCTAGAATTTAGAGGGTTAAATTAACGCTTAAGGAAATCTAAAGCATAAAAGATGGTGAGTCTTGGTAGGTAAGTTTCTTCCTTATAAGGGTTTTGGTCATCATAAAATAAGGGAAGAAAGAAATACTAATATCACATCCACTTATTTTATTCATTTATCTTTAAAATAGATAATAATTAATGTATAGGAATGATTGTAGTTTTTTAGCGGGGGCTACTATTTGTCTAATTAGGAGCCAATGCTTTTATTAATCAGGAGGTGTAAGCCCTTAAAGGGCTATTTATTGGAAATATTTAATTTGGTTTTATTCGTAATATTAATAGCTTTAACTGCTTTTTTCGTATCTACTGAGTTTGCAATAGTAAAGGTGAGAACATCAAGAATAGATCAATTAGTCGCAGAAGGAAAAAAAGGAGCACTAGCTGCAAAGAGAGTCACAAGTCATTTAGATGAATATTTATCTGCTTGTCAATTAGGTATTACAGTTACTGCTTTAGGTTTAGGGTGGATAGGAGAATCTACTTTTGCGGAAATATTGGAACCTGTTTTTGTTAAATTAGCTATTGGAGAAGCAATGTCACATGCTATAGCGTTCGTAGTATCCTTCCTACTCGTTACATTTCTTCATGTAGTAGTTGGGGAATTGGCGCCTAAAACAGTTGCCATTCAAAAAGCTGAAACCATTACTTTACTATTTTCACCACCAATTATATGGTTTTATCGTATATTGTATCCATTTATTTGGTTGTTGAATGGTTCTGCGAGATTGCTGACAAATATATTTGGATTAAAGCCTGCGTCAGAACATGAATTAGCTCATTCAGAAGAAGAATTAAGAATTTTAATGTCAGAAAGTTATAAAAGCGGAGAAATCAATAAAAATGAATTAGCATATGTAAATAATATTTTCGAATTTGACGAGAGAATTGCAAAGGAAATTATGGTTCCTCGTACTGAGATGATAACCATTAGTATTGACAATACATTTGATGAAATAATGGCGATATTAGAAGAAGAAAATTATACTCGATATCCATTAGTTAATGGAGACAAAGATAATGTTATTGGATTAATTAATATCAGAGAATTTTTAGCCGCAACTATCCAAAATAATCAGGAAATACAATTAGAAGAATGTATGAAACCGATTATACGGGTGATTGAAACAATACCAATTCGCGAATTATTGATTAAAATGCAGAAAGAGCGTACCCATATGGCTATTTTACTTGATGAATATGGTGGGACCTCAGGTATTGTTACAGTAGAGGATATACTGGAAGAAATAGTTGGAGATATTCGTGATGAATTTGATGATGATGAAGTTTCAGATATTCGAAAAGTAAAAGAAAATCACTATATATTAAGTGGTAAGGTATTAATAAGTGAAGTGAATGATCTCCTTGGTACCCATCTATCCGATGATGAGGTAGATACTATTGGAGGTTGGTTCTTAACAAATAATTTCGAAGCAATAGAAGGTGATTTTATTGAAGAGGAAGGATTCACTTTCATTATAAAAAGTATCGACGAGCATCATATTCACTTCATAGAAGTCATGAAAAATGCTACAGTAGAATCTGATAGTCAAATAAATATAATCTAATAAAAAAGAAGTAGAGAAGATCTCTACTTCTTTTTTTATGGTTTGGCCAGGAGTAAAGTTGGATATTACAGAGGTAGATGAAGAAAGCTAAAAGTTATTAAATGAAGTGGACTTAATTTAATTGTGTCAATTGTGTGGCTGTCAAAAGTTTACTTAGTTTGAATTGTTACCAACCTGCAAACGCTTTATTATAGAGTTAGTAAAGAAAAAGGAGGAAATCAAAATGACAAACGAAAATAAAAGTGGTTTTCGTGTTAAAATACAACGTTTTGGTAGTCACCTAAGTGGAATGATAATGCCGAATATTGGAGCTTTTATTGCATGGGGATTAATTACAGCTCTATTTATTCCAACTGGATGGTTCCCAAATAAGGAACTAAATGAATTAGTTACACCAATGATAACTTACTTGTTACCATTATTGATCGGTTATACAGGTGGTAAAATGGTATATGCAGAACGAGGTGGCGTAGTTGGTGCCATTGCAACAATAGGGGTTATTGTTGGATCGGATATACCAATGTTCCTTGGAGCAATGGTTATGGGACCACTTGGTGGATATTTAATTAAGGTAATTGACGGTTTATTTAAAGGTAAAATTAAAGCTGGATTTGAAATGCTTGTAAACAACTTCTCAGCTGGTATTCTTGGAGCTATTATCACAATTATCGGTTATAAATATATTGGACCAATTGTAGAAGGTTTAAGCAGCTTTTTATCTGGTGGAGTAGAATGGATAGTAGATGCAAATCTACTGCCATTGGCTAGTATTTTCATTGAACCAGGTAAAGTATTATTCTTAAATAACGCAATCAACCAAGGTATTTTAGGACCAATCGGAGTAGAACAAGCAAAAGATGTTGGTAAATCTATCTTATTCTTATTAGAAGCAAACCCTGGACCAGGATTAGGAATACTTTTAGCATACTGCTTATTTGGCAAGGGAACTTCAAAACAAACAGCACCAGGTGCAGTAATTATTCAATTCTTAGGGGGAATTCATGAAATCTATTTCCCTTATATCTTAATGAAACCTATGATGTTATTAGCTGTTATTGCTGGTGGAATGGGTGGTGTTTACACCTTTACTCTATTTGATACAGGTTTAGTTGCAACTCCATCACCTGGTAGTATCTTTGCACTTATGGCGATGGCACCAAAGGGTGAACACTTAGGCGTAATAACTGGAGTGCTTGTAGCAGCAATCATCTCATTTGTCATTGGTTCCATTATTTTAAGAACAAGCAAAGAAGAAGAAGATATCACTTCAGCAACTGAAAAAATGGAAGCTTTAAAAGGGAAGAAGAGTTCTGTAGCAAGTGCTATTACAGAAAATAATACAAATGTAACGAAAGAAGAAGTTGTATCTGAATTTGATTATAAAAATGTAAAGAAAATTATCTTTGCATGTGATGCAGGTATGGGTTCTAGTGCAATGGGAGCTTCTATTATGCGTAATAAAGTGAAGAAAGCGGGTATTGAGGGAGTCGACGTTAGTAATACATCTATCGCCAATCTTCCAAGCGATGCTGATCTAGTTATTACACATAAAGATTTAACAGATCGTGCAGTGGAGAAATTGCCTGGAGCTAACCATGTTTCTGTTGAGAACTTCTTAAATAGTCCTAAATACGATGAAATTGTAGAGAAACTAAAATAAAGATAGAAAAGAAACATTACTTATTATTAGTGATGTTTCTTTTTTTTACGAAAGGGAAAAATAAAGCTTTAAGTTGAAATGATCGCTTAATATTTCATTTAAATATAATATTTTAATAAGTGTTATTAAAAAATGGCAACAATAGGATTGAAAAAAGTTAGTTTTTGACTGTTTGTGAGAGATTTTTATCGGTTTTATAATTAAATTATGTCAGATGGATAAGGAGATAAGAAATGGTTATTTCCGCTCGAGAAAGAATAATATTGCAATATTTAGTAGACAACATGGAAATGGATGTGACTATTAGAGAACTTGCAGATACTATTCATGTAAGTGAAAGAACTGTTCATCGAGACCTTAAGAATGTAGAAGATATTCTAGATAACTTTCACATTAAATTAAATAAAAAAATTGGTGTCGGAGTCAGATTAATAGGAAGTCCAAATGACATTCATTTATTAAAGGTATCTTTATTGAAGCAAGAGTATACAGAATATACTCCTGATGAGAGGATCTTGGTCGCGCTATGTACCTTACTAGATAATAAGGAGCCTATTAAGCTTTACACATTAGCCAAAGAGTTAGGTGTGACAACAGCAACAGTCAGTAATGATCTAGATAAGTTAGAGCCCATAATTAATTCTTACAACCTAGTGTTGCTCAGAAAGAGAGGATATGGAGTAGAACTGGTAGGGCCGGAAGAGGATAAAAGAAAGGCTATTCGAAGCCTCATTTCAGATCGCTTTGATGTACCTGAATTCTTACAAATGGTAAAAGAAAGTATCCAAAAAAAATCCACTAATAAAATTGACTCTATATCTGAAAGATTACTTGGGCTTGTCCAGAAAGAGAAGCTTTTGAAGATAGAACATATTATTGAGGACATTAATGATCAATTACCTTATCCACTTGCAGACAGTTCTTATGTTGGGTTGGTTGTTCATATTGCTCTCGCTTTAGAGCGTATACAAAGAGGAGAAAATATTTCCTTACAAGATGATTATATGGAAGAATTAGCTCAAACTAGCGAGTTTGAGTTTGCAAAAGTAATTGGGTGGAGACTGGAAAGGACTTTTAATATTCCTATTCCCGAGCAAGAAATTGGTTATATAACAATGCATCTTAGAGGAGCTAAGATACGGTTTGACAATAGTATTGGAATCAAGGATGAGAATTTGGAGATTGCACTACTTGTTAAGAAGCTAATTAGTAGAGTAGAAGTACTATTGAATACAAAATTTCATGATAATACGCTTTTTAATGGGTTGCTTGCTCACCTTCAACCGACATTATATAGATTAGATAAAAAAATGCGTATATCTAATCCCCTATTACCGGAAATTAAAAAGGATTATCCTGAACTGTTTGAAATAGTAAAAAGGGCAACGAAGCAAACCATTATGGAAAGGGAGATTCCTGATGAAGAAGTTGGTTATCTTGTTCTCCATTTTGGATCCGCTTTAAATAGTGCAGAGATTAGTGACGATTTAAGCGTATTAATCATTTGTTCCAGTGGAATCGGAACCTCAAAAATGCTGGCTGCTAAAATCGTCAGTCAAATACCAAGTTTGAAAGAAGTGAAAACGGCTTCTGTCTTTGAATTAAAAAATCTATCTTTAGATGATTATGATGTTATTTTTTCAACTATCCCTCTGGAGGATATGAAGCAAGACTATTTATTAGTTAATCCGATTCTAACGGATCAAGATTTGGAAGAAGTTAAATCCTATTTACATAGGAAAAGCACGAAAAGGCCGAAGCGTACTCCCATTGATTCTTCCAGAGACCATGGGCAGCAAGTGAATAAAGATTTTAATCATTTAGTAAAAACTGCAAAACAAACGAAGACATTAGTAGATGTATTAAATGATCTATCTGTATGGTCCTTCCAAAAAGAAGAGCTTGATCTTGATACGAGTTTAACATTTGCTTTAAAGGAGTTGCAGCAAAAGGGGAAAATAGTAAGTGAGAAAGATGTTTTCCAGGCATTAATGCAAAGAGCAGAACTTGGTGGACTTGCCATTCCGGATACTTCCCTTGCCCTTTTCCATACAACTCATAGTAATGTACATGATCCATCCTTTAATATTATTGAACTGAACGAGATGGTCAATCTAAAAGCGATGAATGGAGAAACGGAAGTAGTAAAGCGTATTCTTTTATTATTAGCTCCATTGAATGCTGGATCAGAAGTAATGGAGGTGCTGAGCTTTTTAAGTGCCTTAATTATTCAGTCTGTCAATAGTATAGAAATGTTTAAATATGGAAGTAAAGAGGAACTAATAAATTTTATAAGCAATGAGTTTTATAAACATATTATTTAGTCACAATTAGGAGGAAATAAAATGTCTATATTAAAAAAAGAAAATATCGTTTTAAATAGCAATGTAAGTGGGAAAGAAGAAGCAATTAAAATGGCAGGTCAAATTTTAGTAGATCAAGGATATGTTTCCGCAGACTATATTCCAGCTATGTTACAAAGAGAACAACTTTCTTCCACTTATATGGGGAACTTCCTTGCTATTCCTCATGGAACAGATGAAGCTAAAACAGCAGTATTGAACTCTGGATTATCTGTTGTTCAAGTTCCAAATGGTATTGATTTTGGAGATGGAAATATAGTTAAGCTACTTGTTGGTATTGCTGGTAAAGATGGAGAACATTTAGAACTTTTATCTCAAATTGCTATAGTTTGTTCAGAAGTAGAAAACGTAGAGAAATTAGTGGCTGCAAAATCGGAAGAGGAAGTTATTCAAATTCTAAGTGAGGTTAACTAATTATGAATGCTATTCATTTTGGGGCAGGAAATATAGGTAGAGGATTTATTGGTTTATTATTACATCAATCTAACTATGCTATTACATTTATTGATGTTAATGATCAGGTAATTGATGAAATAAATCGTGTTGGTGAATATCATGTATTCTTGGCAAATGAAGAAAAAAATCAATTCATCGTTAACAATATAAAGGGCATTAACAGCAAATTAAATCCAGATCAAGTAATAGAACAATTTATAACTGCGGATATTGTGACTACTGCAATTGGACCAAATATATTAAAATTCATTGCTCCACTTATTGCAGATGGAATAAAAGCACGTATGAAAAGTAATCCATCACCAATAAATATTATTGCGTGTGAGAATATGATAGGTGGAAGTAGTGCCTTAAAACAATTTGTTCTGGAAAACTTGAATGAAGAGGAAAAAGTATGGGTGGAAGAACATGTTGGCTTCCCAGATTCTGCTGTAGATCGAATTGTTCCAAATCAAAAGAATGATAACCTCTTAGATGTTTTAGTAGAGCCATTTCATGAATGGGTAATTAATGAAACAGCTATTAAAGGAAACAAACCGGTTATTAAAGAAGCACACTTTGTAGAAAACCTACAGGCGTATATTGAAAGAAAGCTGTTCACTGTTAATACAGGCCATGCTGCTACTGCCTACTTGGGTAACAGGAAGAATTATGAAACCATTTCAGAAACCATCGAAGATAACGATGTAAAAACGAAAGTTCTTCATGCATTGCAAGAAACAGGTGAAGTGTTAGTAAATAAATATCAATTTAATAAAGAGGAACATCAAAAGTATATTGATAAGATTATTGGTCGCTTTGCTAATTCCTATATCGTAGATGATGTGAAAAGAGTTGGAAGATCACCTATAAGAAAATTAGGTGGAAATGATCGTTTAGTGGCACCAGGTTTAGAATACTATAAAACTTTTGGTAAGCTGCCTTCTAATTTAATTGAAGTAATGGCAGCTGCTTTACACTTCTATACTCCAGAAGATCAAGAATCCGTAGAGCTTAAAGAGCTTATCGAGAGTCATGGAGTGGCAACAGCCTTTAGTAAAGTATCAGGTCTAAGCGAAGACCATGAGATAATAAAAGCAGTAGAGCTTGCATATAATAACATGCAATAAATTAAGAAAACCGGTATAGTGCAAGTATTTGCCACTATACCGGTTTTCCTTTGTTATGGGGTAATTTGTAAGAATTAGACGGACTTTGGACGGTTTGATTGTTTTCTGTGTTTCCAGATTTTCTTCGCAATTGGATAAATGACAGGTCCCCAAGTAATGATTCTTTTTATAAGTTTTCTCATACCATTCACATCCTCATCTTTTGTTATTACTTTTCCCTCAGAATGATTAAATGAAACAAACTTTAGATAGTTAATAGATAGAGCTAGTAAATAGTAGCTTGTATTTTTTCACAAAAAAATCTATAGTTTTCATAGATGACGCAACAAAAAAATGCTAATATTCATCAATTAAATGTATACTAAATCAAAA
>DATMFU010000252.1:0-31586 GCA_035556015.1 Niallia sp.
CTTTAAATAATTCAGTAATAAAACGAACAATATCTTGTAATAAGAAGGAAATTCCAATAGCTGAAATAAGCGCAATAAGCTTCGGAGCCTTTCTTAAAGGTCGATAAGCAACTCGTTCAATCCCCATTCCTAACATTCCCGTAATAATACTTGTAAGAAGAAGCATGATAATTAACGATACAACTGCGGGAAGCATGGCAGTCCAACCTAAACTTGTTAGAATAATTAAGACTCCGGTGCCTATGAAGGCCCCTGTCATAAAGATTTCTCCATGTGCAAAATTAATTAATTCCAATATTCCATAAACCATTGTGTAGCCTAATGCAATAACGGCATAAACTGCCCCTAATGTTAATCCATCAATTAAAACTTGCGGTAATGTTTGTAGTATTTCCGTCAGCATGATATCCCCACACTTTGTATTAATTTTGTTAGATAGATTGTTCATAATTTTATAAACTATATAATCAATTTTTATGTTTTCCCTGACCCACTAAATTGTGATAACTTAACTTTCTTATCATCTTTTATAGGTCCTATGTAAAAATAAAAAGGGTACAGGATCAACCATACCCTTTTTATCCTTCTCTTTACTGAGTAATTTCTCCATCTAAAGTAGCTGGATAACTAGCTTCATCGAATTTATAGATAAAGATTTTTGCAAATTTGTTATCGCCTATTTCATCAAATCCAACTTCTGTAACTACTCCTTTATAATCTTGTGTGCTACGAACCGCTTCTGTTACGGCTTCACGTGTTGGTAATTTATTATCATTGTCTTTAATAGCCTTTTCAATTCCTGCTAATAATGTACCTGCAGCGTCATATGCATATGCAGAATAAGATTCAATCGTCTTACCAAATGCTGCTTTATAATCCTCAGCAAATTTCGTTCCTTCTTCCGTTTTAGTTGTATCGCCAGCAACAGAAGTGATAAAGGTATTTTTAACGGCATCTCCAGCGATTTCTACAAACGTGGAAGAATCTAATCCATCTCCACCCATGAATGGAATATCTAATCCTTTTTCACGAGCTTGTTTTACTAAAATTCCACCTTCCGCATATAAACCACCGTAGTAGATTAAATCTGGTTTTTTAGAAGAAACTTGATTTAGTACCCCATTGAAGTCTTTTTCCCCAACAGTGATACCTTCATAGCCTACAATTTCAGCTCCTAATTTTTCTGCAGCAGCTTTAAAAGCATCTGCTAAACCGGAACCATAGGCTGTTTTATCTTGAATAACAAAGATTTTCTTAGCACCTAACTTTTCCACTGCATATTCTGCACCAGCAGGGCCTTGGAAGTCATCACGTGCCACTACTCTGCTTACTGTCTTTAATTTACGATCAGTAAAGTCTGTAGCGGTACTGGCTGGTGAAATACTAACAAGGTTATTTTTTTCATATACTTCTGAAGCTGGAATGGAAACCCCAGAATTTAAGTGACCAACTACTCCTAAGACTGCTTTATCTGCTACAACTAAGTTCGCATTAGCAACTCCTTTTTTCGGATCCCCTTGGTCATCTTGTGCATCTAATTTAATTTCAAAACCTAAGTCAGCAAATTTCTCTTTTTGTTGATCAATAGCTAATTGTGCCCCTAATTTAATTGCTTCTCCTAAAGTAGCACTTCCACCAGAAAGTGGTGATTGAGTAACAATTTTAATTACTTTTTTGTCACTCGAACTGTCTCCATCAGAGCTTGTGTTAGAAGAACAAGCGCTCATAATTCCGAGTGCCAATGTTGCAGTCATAGCTAACGAAATTACTTTTTTTGATAACATAGATAGCCCCCTAATAAGTATGTTTTTTATCTTTTATCTAACAGGAATTGTATTTGCCATCTAATTCCATGTTTGGATTATAATCCTATCAATGGACATGTGTCTTTTATCTTGTCAGAAAATCTAACAGTATATTTTCTGAAAAATTAATATTTTCCGACAATTATTTTCGTATTTCGAAATATCCTCCCTCTCTTTTCTCATAAAACAGCAAAAAAAGAAGTAGAATAGAATCCATAATAGGAATCTATTCTACTTCTTTTTCTATTAAATCCAAGGCATATCTGTACTAATTACATTTGCGAAAGCCTTACTATGTTCTCTTCTATCTTTTCTCATTTTTACCCTTTGCTCCGCTGTATTATAGAGCATTATTTCCTCTTCCGATTGAGGGACTATTTGTGGAATTCTAGTAGGTCTTCCATTATCATCTAATGCTACAAATGTTAAAAAGGAAGTTGCTGCTAGCTTTCTCTCCCCAGTTCTAAGATTTTCAGAAATTACTTTTACGAATACTTCCATGGAGGATTTGCCTGTATGGGTTACATAAGACTCCAAACAAACGGAATCAGTTGGACGAATAGGTACTAAAAAGTCTACCGAATCAGTGGATGCTGTAACTACTTCACTTCTACAATGTCTAGCAGCGGAAATAGATGCTATATCATCTATGTAACTCATAAGTTTACCACCAAATAATGTATTGTGGTTATTGGTGTCAATTGGGAATATTCTGCTTGTCTTTACTACTAATGATTCTTTGCAATATTTCTGTTCTGGACTAGTCAATGTTCACTTGCTCCCTTCTTTAGTCTTCTTTAAAAGAAGGCTAAATCATTCTAAAGAGTACAGTTTCAGCTCCTTAGAATGACTTCTTACTGTTTTAATATTGGAATCTGCAATAAAAATATTGTAGAACAAAATTCTGACTGTTGTAAAGAAAGATTGCCTCCTAATGCTTTAGCTAAAAGTAAACTATAAGGTAAACCTAAGCCAAGTCCTCTTTCAATATCCTTTTTATTTTTCCCTCGATAGAAGCGTTCAAAAATAAAATCCTGTTCCTCTAGAGGAATACCATAGCCATTATCTTCTACCGAAATGATGACATGGCGTTGATAGGTCTTTAAGCGGATTTCGATTTTCCCTCGTTCTTTTCCTTTTATAGCGTGTAAGCTGTTATTTAGTAAATTCACTAAAATCTGTTGAAATCTTACACTATCTATACGTGCATAAATTGGTTTTTCTACGCTAATATAGGTTAAGTCAACAGAAGATAACGCCTCGGCATGGACTATTTCCCATTGGTAAATGATTTCTTTTAAGATTGCCTGAACATTTGTTTTTTCCTTATTTACTTTAATGGAACCTGCACTAAAGCTATTGAAATTTAGTAGATCTTCCACCATGCTTTGCAATCGTGTAGCTTCCTTTAAACTCATTGTAAGAAATTCTTTCTTTCGATTTTCTGGAATAACATTATCATTTACTGCCTGAATTAATGCACTAACAGATGTAATTGGTGTTTTCAATTCATGTGTAACACCAGCCAAAAGTTCCGTTCTTAAATTTTCCAATATGCTTAATCTTTTCGTCAATTCATTAAAAGACTGGATTAACTGATATAGCTCTTTTTCTTGAACATCATCATTAAGAATAAAGCTATAGTCACCATTCATTAAACGCTGAGCTGCTTTAGCTACATCTTCCACAGGTTTTGCAAGCTTTTTGGACAATGAATAAATAACAAGCCAACCTAAAATAGCAAGACTAGCTAAAAGTAAACCTAATAATTGATATTCTTCTCTATTCAATTGCTTTAATTCATCATGTGGTTGAATAATATAGACAGAACCAGTAACCTTATCGTCTTTTTTAATTGGAGCAATAACAACAGATGCTTTTTTATTATTCCATAGAGTTACTTTCTTTATCGTCAATTCTTCTTCTACATGTAATAACTCAATTAATGATTCATTTTCACGTGCACTAGGAGTGGGATTAGGATTTTGACTGATGGATTGAATGACTCCTGCATTATTCTTAATATAAACTTTGAGTTGCTGTCCTGGATTTATAAACTGTTGCCGATCTTCTAGAAACGGAAAACGGATATCTTTTGGATTCGTTTCTTCCATCTCATTTGCATGTTCTGCTATTTCTTGGGCAACTAATTTCGTTAGTTCCAGTTTACTTTCTAAGGCATTATGACGTATCCATAGGATGGAAACAATCCCAATGATCAATAAGCCACCAATAAGTGTTAGTAAATATCTCTTCGTCCAATAATAGAGAAGTGGCGTTTTTTCTCTAGTGTCTCTCTTGAATATAGAATTGATAACCGAGCCCACGTAATGTCTTAATTTCTCCATCTTTTGGATCCCACCCATTTAATAATTTCCTAATTCTTTTTATCGCCAGATCAACTGCCCGATCACTTCCATCATAATCTGTTCCCCATACATGATCTAAAAGTTGCTCTCTCGTAAAAGTTTGATTCGGATTTTTCGCTAAGAAGAGTAGTACGGACAAATCTCTTGGAGTGAAAGGTATTTCAATCCCATTTATATAGACTTGATGGGAAAGATAATTAATTTTTAAATCTCCATAGTATTTTACTTCTTCATCTACTTCATATTGTGGAGATCTTCTAAGAACAGCTTGTACTCTCGCAATTACCTCTTCTGCAACAAAAGGTTTTGTAATATAATCATCGGCTCCACCTTCAAAGCCCTTTAGCTTTTGATCTGTATCAGATAAAGCTGTTAACATAATTACTGGACAAGCAGATTTCTTACGAATATGTTTTAATACTTCCCAGCCATCCATTCCCGGCATCATAACATCCAATAAAATTAGCGAAGGTATTTCTTCTTCTACTTTCTGTAACGCTTCTTCCCCGTTATAGGCATAAGTTACATGATATCCTGCATTTTCTATGTAGGCTCCAAGTACCATCGAAATGGCTAGTTCATCTTCTACAACTAGAATTTTCTTCATTCTTCTCTTTTCCTTATCTATTTTTTATCTCTCGTCTATTATAGCAATTTTCAAAAACATTATTATAAAATAAAAAAATCAGCTATCACTGTCCTATCAAGAAAGATTACCATCAAGTAAATATCCTAAAAGCGTACATTACTTTTTAGATACTGCCTAGGCAACATTCATTCTATAAGACAGCATTAGCTGATTATAAATAGTTTATTATTGATGTCTTAATGCATCCAATGGACTTAAGTTAGATGCTTTATTGGCTGGGAACATACCAAAGATAATTCCAATTAGAATAGAGAAGCTTACAGATCCTCCAACTATCCACCAAGTAATTTGTAATGTCATATCTAATGCACTCGATAAGATTTCTGCACTACCAATTCCAATTGCAGCACCTAATAACCCTCCGAAAGAACTAAGCACAACTGCCTCAATTAAGAATTGAAGTAATATATCCTTTTTCTTTGCGCCAATTGCTTTTCTAATTCCAATTTCTCTAGTTCTTTCTGTTACAGAAACAAGCATAATATTCATAATACCTATTCCACCAACGATTAAGGAAATACTAGCAATACCTGCAAGTAACACCGTCATTGTGCTAGAAACAGAGTCTAATGCATCTGATACATCTGATTGATTTCTTACACTATAGGAAGTTTCATCCCCACCAAACTGGTTATATAATTCCTGCTTCATTTTCGCCATACCCATTTCAACCGAATCTTCATCTTTCATTAGTACAGTTGCAGAAGTTACATATGTTTGACCAATAAATCGTTGTGCTGTTGTAAATGGTATTAATACAGAATCATCGACAGATCCAGTTAACTCTTCCCCTTGCTCTTGAAGTACTCCAATTACTTTGAATGTAGTTCCATCTATCTTAACCGTCTTATCTACAGGACTAGAGAAGCCAAATAATTCAGTTGCAACATTTGCCCCAAGAACGACTACTTTATTACGATTATCAAGATCAATATCCATAATATTTCTTCCTGATTGTAGAGTGATTTCCTCCACCTTTTCATAGGATGTAGTGATTCCTGTTACAGAAACTCCATCACTTGAAGTAGTTCCATTTTTCAACGTACTTGAAGTGGAAACGGTTGGAGAAACGGCTTCTACTTCCGATAAATCTTCAAATGCCATTAGTTCGTCATAACTTACCACTTCTTCATCACTGGTATTTCCTGAAAGGTTCACAGATACAGAGGTTGTTCCTAAACCTGAGATTTCATCTGAAACAGAGTTAGAAGCCCCCATACCTAGTGACGTTAGTGCGATTACAGCTGCTACCCCTATAATGATTCCGAGCATGGTAAGTACAGCACGTAATTTGTTCATAATAATATTTTTAAAAGCTATTTTTACTGCTTGCCCTAATTTCAAGAGTATACAACCTCCTTCTCTTCTGCCAATTTACCATCTTGGATACGTATGACTCTTTTCGCTTGCTTAGCAATTTCTAAATCATGTGTAATTAAGATAATCGTATGTCCTTGCTTATTTAAGTCCTTGATTAAATTCATTACCTCTATTCCTGTTTTACTATCAAGTGCTCCAGTCGGCTCATCTGCAAGAAGAATTGGAGGGTTACCAGCAAGAGCACGGGCAATTGCCACGCGCTGCTGTTGTCCCCCTGATAATTCTGTTGGTCTATGTCCTGCTCTTTCTAATAAACCAACTTTTTGCAAAGCATTTAATGCGATTTCTTTTCTTTCTTTACTACCCATCCCTCTATAAACTAATGGCAACTCTACATTTTCAAAGGCAGATTGCTTAGATAAGAGATTAAACTGTTGAAAAATAAAGCCAATCTTATGGTTTCTCACTTCCGCCAACTGTTTATTCTTTAAAGAAAATACATCCTGTCCATCTAAATAATATTCGCCAGAATCAGGAGTATCGAGACACCCAATCATATTCATTAAGGTAGACTTACCTGATCCGGAAGGACCAATAATGGCAATAAAGTCCCCTTTATTAACAGAAAAACTTACATTATCTAATGCTTTTACCGTCTCTCCGCCTATCGTGTATTCTTTTTGCAAATTCTTAATTTCAAGAATGGTATTTTGTTCTATCATTAGTTTCTACCTCCACCGAAACCACCTGAAGGCATTCCTCCACCTTGTCCACCACTTGGCATTTGTGGCATTTCACCACCACTTGGCATTTGTCCGCCGCCTGGGAACATACCTCCTTGATCGGAATCACTAGAAGATTCGAATGTTGGTAATACAACAATTGTTCCTTCTTCTAAGCCACTTTTAATCTCGGCAACCTCTTCGTTTTCTAAACCTACTTCAACTGTCTGTTTTGTTGAAGCCGTAGTTGTTGTTCCATCTTCTCCTTCTGTAGTACCAGAAGATACTAATACGTAGTATTCATCCTCTTCTTTTTGTACTGCTTCTACCGGAACAGTAACAACTTTTTCAGCAGTATCTGTCGTAATAGTAGCTTCTGCTGTCATTCCTACTAACAGTCCAGTTGGTTTGTTAATTTTAACGGTGACTGCAAATTTTGCTACACTAGAATTTTCACTGCTTGCTTCTTTGGCTACTTCTGTTACTTTTCCTGTAAATTCTTTATCATCAAGGGCACTAACTGCAATGGTTGCTTCTTGTCCCACTTTCACTTTGGATATATCTAGCTCGTCCACATTTACAACCATTTCTAAATGGTCATAATCTGTTACAGTTGCAATCTCTGTACCCATCGTAACATTATCATCTTCATCTACATTTAATGCAGTTATCTCTCCTGAAAAACTTGCCACAATTGGATCTAATGTATCATCTTCAAATGTAACTAGCTCATCTCCCTTTTCTACTTCATCTCCTACCTCTACAAGAACTTCATCTACTGTAGCGTTTCCTGTAGTTGAAAGTGTTTCTTTATTAATAGTAGCAATACTTCCTGTTCCACTAATATCAATTTCTACATTACCAATCTCTGCTGTTGCTGTTTGCGTTTTAACTTGTCCACCTAATTGGGGTGTATCTTCTTTTGTAAAATAGAAGTAGGAACCAATACCTGTTCCGATAACTACAACTGTTATTCCACCAATAATCCATTTTTTTATCGTTTTTTTCATCTACTACTCATCCTCTTTCTCATTTTGTTTTATATTAGTTAGTGTTTTCTATCACTCTTGCTTTCTACAAGTACTAGAATATAAAACGAATGTGTCAGGAATAAGTCAAAGAAAAATTTTTTCAAAAAAAATAGCGATGACAAAAATATCATCGCTTCAAAATATCTAAATACTATAAAACCTATTACTCTTCTCCTCTTTCTAATAAAGGCAGAACTTCACCATGTACTCCAACTATTCCTAAAATAGTGAGAAATAAAACTTGTGGTCCTAGGTAGGCATCTTTAGGATCGAAGTATTCCTCTAATGTATGTATTCCTCCACAATCTCCACCTGCCCCTAATGTAACAGCAGGTATTCCCAGACTAATTGGTACATTAGAATCTGTACTCATTGCCTCTGAAAGGACGGGTTGCAATCCTAGTGACTCGTTTGCAGCCATTGCTGTCTGTACAATGGAAGCAGTAGGACTCTGCGTTCCTGCAGGTCGATTTCCTACAAGTTCCATTGTTACTTCTATCGATGTTTTAGAACTTTTCCATCTATTATTCTCTGCTTCCGCTGCTTCTCGAAAAATAGCTAAAACTTTTTCCTCTAGTTTTACTAACTCTGTTTGTAAATTGGATCGTAAGTCGACCATCATACTTGCTTCTTGAGCAATTGTGTTAACAGAAGTACCTCCCGTTATCGTACCAACTGTAAACGTTGTTTTAGGTTCAGTAGGTGTTTCAAGATCTGCTATTTTGCTAATAGCTCTACCTAGGGCATGTGTTGCACTTGGTATTCCAAAATCTCCAAAACTATGCCCCCCTGACCCTTTATATGTTACATGATATCGATGACTCCCTGTTCCTATATAAGTTATTTCTTCAGGGGTACCAGGTTCTAATGAGATGAACGCATCAATATCCTTTCTATCTTGAAAGAGCCCTTTTACACCTTTAAGATCTCCTAACCCTTCTTCTCCAACTGTAGCTCCAAATATAATATCTCCTTCTGTTTGAATATTCGTCTGTTCGAAAGCTCTTAGCACACTAAGGACAGCTGCTAATCCTCTTCCATCATCAGAAATACCTGGAGCATATACTTTTCCCTCTTTCTTAGTAGCGTGAATTTCTGTTCCCTCAGGAAATACGGTGTCCAAGTGTGCACAAACAAAGATTCTTGGTCCATTTCCATTGCCATGGCGAATTCCAAATACATTCCCATGCCGGTCCTCTTCTATATTATTTAGTCCGTACCTTTCTAATTTCGCCTTAAAAACTTGCGCCTTCTTCTCCTCCATAAGAGATGGAGCAGGTACGAGTGTTAGTTCCACTTGTTCTTCTAACGTACGCTCATCATCCTCTTTTAAAAAGACAAGTCCTTCTTTTACAAGAGAATGAGCTTTTAATCTACTAAACACTTCATTCATTTTTTCCACTCTTCATGCTCCTTTCTTTCTCTTTACATATATTTATAGAAAAACTGCCTACTATAAAAGCATGCAGTTCAAGTATCGTGTATCCTTCTTACGCGAACTTTCCAATCGTTCCCGTTCCAATCTTATACTTAGTTGCTTCTCTAAAGTAGTATTAGTGTAAAGTACGTATCACGCTATCAAAATATATTAACTGAAATATCTATTTATTCCGACTATTAGAATCATACTACAAGATATTACCGTTTCTTGCAATATACTTCTAGAACTATTGTAATATTTCCTATTGACGGAAATAAGAGTAGTATTATAATATTATATTTTGTGTAAAACGTGGTTCGAGACCATCCCACGTAAAAAAACTAAGGGAGAGAATAATAATGAAAACAAGAACACTTGCTGTTAATGGCTTAGTAGCAGCTCTTTATATTGCTGTTACATTTGCTATAGCACCATTCGGATTTACAAACATACAATTCCGTGTATCCGAGATGTTTAATCATCTTGTTATATTTAACAAGAAATATTTTTATGGAATTGTGGTTGGGGTATTCTTAGCGAATTTACTGTTTTCTCCAATGCCTATGTTTGATATAACTTTTGGTGTCGGTCAAACCATTATTAGTTTAGTTATTACGATTATTAGTGCACGATATGTAAAAAGTATCGTTAAACGTATGATCATTAATACACTAGTCTTCACTTTTACTATGTGTATCATTGCGTTAGAAATATATTTAATTTCCGATGTTCCAATTTCCTTCTTCTTAACTTGGGGAACTACTGCTGTAGGGGAATTTGCTGTAATGGCTGTCGGTATTCCAATTATGCTATTTATTAATAAGCGTTTAGCATTCCATAAATTAGTGGATTAATAGAAGGCATAAAAAAGGCTTGCGATTTATCATCGCGAGCCTTTTTACTTTTACTTACTCGTTAGAAGTAACTAACCGATTGCTTTAAACTCTCTTCTCTTTCGGCTATTTCTTTTTCAGCCTGATTTCTCTTCAACTTACCTTCTTCTTGAATTGATAAAGTTTCTTCTAAAGTTGTAAATAATTTATTTTGTGTTTCTTTTAATGTCTCTATTTCTAACAGATTCATTTTATTTTCCTTATAGATCCCATCCATCACCTTTCCTTTTGATTCCAACGTCTGAACGGAATCGGAAATTCGATTAGTGGTTTCTATCGCATGACGCTGTCGTAAAAGTGTAAGCGCAATGGAAACTTGGTTTCTCCATAAAGGAATGGAAGTCATAATAGATGATTGTATCTTATCAATGACATTTCGATTCGTATGTTGAATAAGCCTAATTTGTGGAGCTGTTTGCATAGTTATTTCTCTACTAATCTTCAAATCATATATTCGTTTTTCTAATAACTCCGTAAAATGAATGAGATCATTTACTTCCTGCAACTTCATGCGGTCTCCTGATTCCTCCGCTTGTTGTCTCTTCTCTGGAATTACTTTCTCTGTCATCTCTTCATACTTCAACTCAGCAGCCGCTATGTAAACATTCAAATCTTCAAAATATGCTTTATTATTTTCATAAAGTTGTTCCAATAAATGAACATCTGCTATTAATACATTCTTACTTCGTTCTAATCGGACGCTCATTCGATCAATTTGTGCACTCGCCTTTTGGTAATTGGATAAAATCTCATGGACACTTTTAGATGCTCTACTAAACAAACGACGAAAGAACCCTTGCTTCTTCACGCTTAAGTCATCTGGATTGATTTCCTGGAGCTTTTTCATTAAGTCTCCGATAACATCACTAACTTCACCAACATCTTTTCGTTGCACATGTTCCATCATCTTGTGGGAAAAAGATAACAGTTTTTTTTGTGATTCTGCTCCGTAAGCTATCATCGCTTGATGATTCGACAGATCTAATTTTTCTGCCATCTCATATGCTCTTTTCTTTTTATCTGGAGGCAAAATATCAATAAGGCGAACAGTTTTATCTGTTTCGCCTTTTTTGGGTATTACATGTTGAGTGGTGCTTACTAAGGGATCAGAGAAAAAGTCATCCATCAAGGAAGTTGTGTTTTTTTCTTCTGTCATTTAGGCCGCCTGCTTTCCTCTAGCATTTCGTTATCATCCTTCTTACGAGAAGTGTGCTTCACTACATCCAACTCAAAATGTAGGTCATCAATATCATCGGATAGAATATCATGGAGATCATCTTCTATCGTACGTCCCAATTGTTCTAATGTTCTTCTCGTATCATTCAATGTCGCTTGCAACGCCCTATTCTTCTTTGGTTGAGAAGATAACAATGCATATTTTTGCGAAATCTCTACAAGGGAATCAAGATGAGAATAATAAAACTTCTCTGCTTTATAAAACCTACGTGGTTCTTCCTTCGTTAATCGATATATTTTCTTTGTAACTCGCATTAAATCTATTCTTTGTTTAAAAGAAGGAAAATGTCTAATAGAGAAAACATGCTTATTCAATCGACTAATTTTTTCATTGGCAACTCTTAATTCTGATTGAATAAATTTATACTCTTTTCTTGGTAACCCTTGTCTTGTCATAACGCGATGCTTCATTACACCATCTGAAATATAATAAGAAGCTGCAGTGGCACCTACTCCATATACAACTGACAATAGAAATGACTGATCAAAACCAAATAAACTGACAAGCCAAGTTAAGCCACCTATTGGAAGAGAAATACCTGATCGTACCAGAAACATCAAAAATGAATTCACTTTTAATCGACTCCTGCCTTTTTAATCCGTTTATTTATATACGTAATGATGGATAAAATTGTTTCATTGTTTCTACTTATTCCTAATGTGATAATTCAATAATTATCTCTTCACATTTTCAATAACAAATACTAACTCCATTTATTCTATTCTACATGACTTCTCTGTTATTATATATGGACTTAAAATGGAAAATTGTCTAAGACTAAAGGCTTATTTATACAAGTCACCTTTGGAATCAGTGTCTGTGGGAAACTTTATACTTATTATTCTATCAAAAGTAGGACGAGGATTCACGTAGAGGATATGTAATCAATTCAAAAAAAAAGAGTGTCTAAAAGGTTTTGACTCACACCGACCAACTCCATTGTTGGTTATGTGAATCACCTTTTAGACACCCTAGTTATATCTAATTTAACTTACTCTTGTATGTGGTTGCATATTGTTAACTTTCTCTGAATCTTCTTTTGGTTGTGCATCTTTTTCAAATGGTGGCTTTATCATCAATGCGATGATGAAAGATACGATACAAAGGGCAGCGATAACAGTAAAGGTTGCTTCAAAGCCACCTAATATTGCTGCTACAATAGAACCAGCTAAAGCTCCAAACCCAAAACCTTGATAAATGACACCATAATTTTTATTTTGATTCTGAAGACCAAAGTAATCTGCCACTATTGCTGGGAATACAGTAATATTTCCGCCGAAACAAAAGGCAATAGCTGCTACACAAGCAAAGAAGATTGGGAAATTCAACGGTACAAAGCTTAATACCGTTACAGCAATTGCAGTGACTAATAATGTACCACATACTACTTTCATTCTACCTACTTTATCAGATAGAGCACCTAAAATAATTCTACCAGTTGTATTAAAGATAGCGACTAAAGCTACTGCATTTGCAGCCGTTGCTACATCCAATCCTGCTAAACTTACTCCAATATCCTTTACAATTCCGACTAAATACAAGCCACTCATACATGCTGTAAAGAAGATAATAAATAGTAAATATGCTTGCTTTGTTTTTAACATTTCTTTAACCGTATAGTTTTTTTGGCGCTTTCCTACTTGAACAGTATTTTCACCTGAATCTTTCGCCTCTTTAATTAAGAAAGATCCACCAATAATCATTACTAAAACAATGACTCCCCAAAACAAGAATGCTGTGGAAACACCATAGGTGGAAATAAAGCTTGTATTCACATATTTAAAAATAAGACTTCCTGTTCCAAATGCACCAACGGAAATACCAGAAATTAACCCTTTTTTCTCTGGGAACCACTTAATTAAATTACTTAAAGAAGTGATATACCCAATTCCATCTGCAAATCCGACTATCACTCCTGCTACTAAATATAACATCCATAAAGAAGAAACTTGTGAACTTAGTATTAACCCTACTCCTAACAATATTCCGGCAAAAGCAACTAAGCGTCGAAGGCCAAATTTATCTTGCAACTTCCCTGCAAAAAGAGTGGAAAAAGCTAGCGCAAAACTTGTTATAGAAAACGTGATGGCTGTAGAACTTAAATCCCATCCAAATTTATCTACTAAAGGTTGATTAAATAAGCTCCATGTATAAATGGTACCTAACCCCATTTGTACAATGACAGTACCAATAACAATTAAAAGGCGATTTGTATTTCGTTCATTCATTCCGATCTCCTCTTTCTTCTCGGTTATTAAACTAATTCTCTCTATGGTTGAATTATACCGCCAATAGAATAGTTGAAACCGTTAACAGAATGAAATGTCGGATATTCGGAATGAATGGTATTTACAGATGCATAATTTGTCGAAAAATCTTTGATTTGCTTCTACTAACAGGTATTTCTGCCTTTATATCCTTTAATCGTAATACATATGTATGGTTAAACCATGGCACAATCTCATGTATTTTCGTCAAATTTACACTGTAGGAGCGATGACATTTAAAAAATATATCCTGAGGCAGCTTATCATGAAATTCAGAAATCGACATTGGCATGGTATACTCTTCTGATTTTGTATAAACAAGAGTGATTTTTTCACTAGCCTCAGCGTAATAAATATCATCTACATCTGTTACAATGATATTCTCATTCTTGCGGAGATTTATCCTGCGATTTGATTCAGAAACAACCTCTTCCTGTGTTTGTTTCTCCTTTTTAAAAGTAGCTTCTAGCTTTGCTAACATAGTCGCAATTCTTTTTTCTTCATATGGCTTTAATATATAATCAAATGCATCTATTTCAAACGCTTGAACAGCGTGTTCCTTATAAGCTGTTGTAAAGATAATATAAGGTTTCTTCGCAAATTTACTAATACTTCCTGCAAGTAACATCCCATCCAATGAAGGGATATTAATATCTAAAAAGATTGCATCCACTTCTGCTTCTTGCAAAAATTTCAACACATCTAATCCATCCTCAAATGTAGCAACAATGTCGATGCTACTATGTGTTTGAATTAAATACTCCAGCTCTTCCTTGGCTGGTATTTCATCTTCTACAATAATTGCTCTCATGCTATCTCCTTCGTTATATCAAAATAAACTTCTGTCCCTGGTTCTAATCGACGAATAACTAGTCCTGTTCCATAAATTAATTTTACTCGTTGATGTACATTCGTTAAACCTATATGTTGAGAGGATACTTGTCCCGTATTTAATTGATCAATCACCTCTTGGTTTATTCCTTCACCTGTATCTTTCACACTTACTCTTACTTTCCCACCATTATCTTTAATGGAAATAGTAACTTTTCCAGGTCCTTTTCTTTTCAAAATACCATGAACCACTGCATTTTCCACTAATGGTTGAATGAGTAAGCTCGGTAACTTTATATGGGTATCATCTACATCATATTCAACCTGTAATCTTTCCCCAAATCGAGCCTTCTCTATTTTTATGTAATCTTGTACCTGTTTAAGGGCAATTTGAATATCAATTAGTTCTTCTCCAAGTTCGAGGTTATAGCGCATATACCCAGACAAACTAATAATAAGTTCTCTTGCCTTTTCAGGATTTCTTCTAGTGGTAGAAGCAATAGCATTGAGTGCATTAAATAAAAAGTGTGGATTGATTTTTGTTTGTAATGCTTTTAATTCTGCTTTATTTGCTTCTTCTTTCATTTGCTCCACTCGAGAAACTTCCATTAAAGTAGAAATAATTTGGGCTAGTCCTATTGCCATTGCTTGTAAGGTAGAAGTAATTTTATACGCTTTGCGATAGTAAATTTTCAGCGTTCCAGTTACAATTCCTCTTTCTTCTAACGGAATAATTAGTAGGCAATGAATTTGCGGTGTATGGTGATCCGCGATATTATTTCTTATCGTAATATTACCGTTACGTATCGTTTCCTTCGTTAAATCACTAATGATTTCTTGTCCAATCTTGTATTTTTCCTCTCCAAATCCTACATAAGCAAGTACATCCTTTGTATCTGTTATAGCAACTGCATCTGCTTGAATGTCCTCTTTAATGATGGTACATATAGTCCGAAGAGAATCCCCATTAATGGAACGGAAATAAGGAAGTGTTTTATTCGCGATATTAAGTGCTAATTGTGCCTGCCCTGCTGCTATTCTTTCTTTTTCACCTTCCACACTAGCAATCATTAGAACAATAAAACCAATACTCACTTGCCCTAGAATCATGGGAATTGCGATTTTCGACACAATCTCTAGCCCAAGTGTAAAAGAATCTGCCATTAGGAGAATAAGAAGCATCGTTAGTATCTCACATGCCATCCCAGCAATTATTCCAAAAATCCACCGTTTTACTTTCTTCACACGAAAATAAATATAACCTGATACAAATCCGGCAAGAATACTTGTTATTAAACAAGGCACTGATGTAACTCCACCAATATCAATTAAATAACGGTGTAATCCGGAGACAATACCTGTGATAATTCCGACCCAAGGACCAAAAAGAATACCACCAGACATAATAGCAATGACTCGAATATTTACAATAGATCCTTCTACTTCGATTCCAGAATACGTTCCAAAAAGAGCAAATAAACAGAAAATCACCGTTATTAAAGAAAGCTCTGTTCGAGTATGATGATCTCTTTGCAAAACTTCTTTAAATCTCGGTATTCTTGTTAAAAAGAATAAAGTAATAAGTAAAAGTGCTGCTCGTTCAATTAACTGAATAAGCATTTCTAACTCACTTAAAGAGTACATAGATGTTAGCCTCCTTGATGTTCCTGCTCTTTATTTTACCAAATTATATTAATTGTTACCTTATGCTGTAAAAATTGTACTAGTTTCGTACAGAATATCTTTCTTTACTACTTCACTAATTACTTCTATATAGTATAAAAACTGAACAATACGAGGAATCCTCTTCCTGATTTGATTAGATATTAATGGTATGACTGATTTAGCGAAATATACAATCTCTCACATAAGTTCAATTATTTTACAATCTAGATTAGAAACATTATAATTTCTTCACACCCCCAAACTAAAAAAAAGTCGAGAGAGGAATAAAATAATGAAAGTAAGTGTGTTAGACCAATCTCCCGTTACAAAGGGAAATACAGCTACGCAAAGCTTAAAAAACACCGTGGAACTAGCTATGTTAGCAGATAAATTAGGGTATCATCGCATGTGGATGGCCGAACATCATAATACTAAAAACTTTGCAAGTTCTGCTCCCGAAGTTACTGCTGCCTTTTTAGCAGCAAAGACTAACAAACTCCGTATAGGTACAGGCGGTGTTATGATGATGCACTATTCTCCATATAAAATCGCTGAAGTTTTTAAAACATTAAGTGCACTTGCACCTGGAAGAATTGACTTTGGAGTTGGAAGAGCTCCTGGTGGAGATCATTTGGCTATGCACGCCTTAGCAGAAGGTCGTAGATATATACCTAGTGATTTATATGATAAATTAACGACAATTTTACAACTATTAAATGACGAAACACCTATTGATTCAACGTACCAAAATTTAATTACCTCTCCTTTCCAAGTTCCATTACCAGAAGCATGGCTCCTTGGTTCTAGTGGAAACAGTGCTGTTCGAGCAGGGAGAATGGGTGTAGGATATTCTTTTGCACAATTTTTCAATGGTGAACTCTCAAAAGATATTTTAGATACTTACAAATATAACTTTACTCCATCCCCTTTTATGGAGAAACCACGTATAACGGTTACTTATGCTATTACGATTGCTGAAACAAAAGAAGAAGCAGAATATATTGCAAGACCAGTGGACTTAGCTAGACTCTTTTTAACGAAAGGGACTTTAAGACAAACTTTGTCACCTGAAGAAGCAAAAGATTTTCCTTTAACAGAAATGGATCAAATGATTATCAAACGAAATCGACAAATTCATCTTGTGGGGACTGCAAAGGAAATTGCTAAACAGCTTTATGAAGAAAAAGAAGTATATGGATTTGATGAAGTCATGATTAACAGCACTCCTCATAGTCATGAGTCAAGACTTCAAGTATATCGATTACTTGCTAAGGAAATGTTAAACAAGTAATGAACAAATTCCATTTTAAGGATAAATTAAGGGAAGTACTTTAAAATGGTTAATTATGTTTTCTAATCCTTAAGGGAGGGCCACTATTTCCTATGCGAAATATCGAAGCACCATCTAAAGAAGACAAGCAAGAAGAAGTTCTAATTGAGGAGATTCATGAGCTTCGTGAAGTATTAATAAAAAATGCAGTAGAAAAAGGCATAGATAATCATTCTGTAATTAGAATTAGTGAACAATTAGATTCCTTAATCTTTCAATATCAAAAAATGAAATATTATTAAGCATCCATATGAAATGACCCATTACGTTAGAAATGGTTCTTTCATATAGGATGCTTATTTTTGCTTTATTGTCTTTTTTTCGTTTTTTTATTATTTAACTTTTGTGCTTCTGTTAGTGGTTCATTTGCAAACTCATGGTCAAATTGTTTCGATAAATCACCTGTGACTGCTTTGTTCGCATTTTTATTTTTATTCGTTGTCATAATAGTCACCTCCGTCAGTTAGTGTATCTATTTGGTGAAATAATTATGTAGGTTCCATCAAAAACCAAAAAAATAGGATCTACCTAATGATTATTCCATCCAAATAATGTAGTGGAAAAAGTTTCATACATTATTAATGGAATAATACTTGTCAGGTTAGACCCTTTATGTCTTTAAATATCTATTCATTTCTTATTTACCATGTGAGACTATTTTAATTCTTTGTTTATAAGTAGGAGTAATGAGATCCCCTTTTTTATATACGATAGCGGTAGCTAGTAATAATAATATCCCTGTTATGATAAAGACCCACTGTGAAGGGAAAATACCACCAATAAATCCTCCCAATAATGGTCCAATCATAGCACCAATCTGATTTGCTGTTTGATTAAGACTAAATGCCCTTCCTCTGAAATTCTCTTCTGTAAATTTAACTACTAACCCATTTAATGCTGGGAATACAGCACAGAAGAAAATACCGAACATAAAACGGGCAATGGAGAATCCCCAAATATTCCCGAAGATTATTTGCGCAAATGTCCCAATGGCTCCGCCGAATAATCCAATAAATAGAACACGGTTAAATCCTTTTTTATCTGCCCATTTCCCCCAGTATGGAGCCATAATAAGACTAGCAATACCAGGCAAGGAGAAAATAATCCCAGCTAATAAAGATACTTTATCTACTGATCCTCCTACCTCCACTATATAAAGTGGTAATATCGGTTCAATTGTCATGATTGAACAAGAGGTAACAATAGTAAGAAGCAATACAATGATTAAGGGTTGATTAGAAAAAGCGATTTTCATATCATTTACTACTGAACCCTTTTCTTTATTTGGAGAGAAATTAATTTCTTGCACCCAAAAGATGATTAAAAATGTAGCTAAGAATACCATAATACCAGCACTTGCAAAGGAAAGTCGGTTTCCTACTAAATCAGAGATAATTCCTCCTAGTAAAGGACCTACAATTCCTCCAGTTGCAGAAGCAGTAGAAATCATGGATAACGCATAGCCCGTTTTATCAGATGGCGTATTCGTTCCAACTAAAGCGATGGCTCCTGGAATAAAACCTGATAACAGCCCTTGCAAAATACGTAGTACTAATAATTGATATGGGTTGGTAACAAAAGCAGCTAAAGTATAGACCACAAATAACACAAAACCAGCGCGTATAATCATTGGCTTTCGTCCATATTTATCTGCTATTCTTCCCCAAAAAGGTGCTGAAAAAGCACCGGCAAAGAAAGCAGAACTAAATAGTAATCCAGACCATAATTCGGTGTGCTCGTGGACATGTAATTCCAAAAGAAAAATGGGTAAAAAGGGAATTACCATGTTAAAGGCCGCCGAGGTAAAAAAGACCCCAATCCATAAAACCAGTAAATTCCGCTTCCATATTTCCATTTTTATCGCTCTCCCATTGACGTTAGCCATTTAATTCAATAGCACGAACGTTAGTATATTTCCTCTGAACTTTTCCCAATGCAAATAACAAGCACCTATAACACCAGTTACCAAAATTGTTAGAAATACTCTATTTTTAATATTCTAATAATAGCATAGAGCTATTTATTTTAATACCCGAAATTTTTATTTTTCGAATAATAGGCAAAAAGGGACAAACTCAAGGTCTGTCCCTTTTCTTCTTAGTATGTAAACTCTTTTACTAATCCATCTAATTCTTCTGCCAAGTTAGCTAACTCTTGAGAGCTATCTGCTAATTCTAACATGGAACTACTTGTCTGTTGAATGGATGCTGAAGTTTGTTCAATACCTGCAGCCGCTTCTTCCGATATAGCAGCAATACCTTCAATGGAATGACTCATCACTTTACTTGTTTCCAAAATAGTAGCTAAATTTTCGGATACGACTTTAATACTGCTCACCATTTCATTCACAGCACCTTGAATCTCTGTAAATGTTTGACCGGTTGCTTGAATTTGTTCTGCCCCTTTTTTCACCTCTTCATAACCACCTTGAAGAGAAGATGTAACTGCACTTGATTCTTTTTGAATACTTCCTACTATTCCAGTTATATCTTTAACAGAGAATGCCACTTGTTCTGCCAGTTTACGTACTTCATCTGCTACAACAGAAAACCCTCTGCCATGCTCTCCTGCACGTGCTGCCTCAATAGCAGCATTTAATGCAAGTAAATTCGTTTGTTCTGCAATGCCTTTAATAACAGATACTAGCTTCGATATTTCCTGCGAATGAGTATCCAAACCACTCACCTTCACAACGGCATCCTTTATAATTTGATCGATTACATGCATTTGTTTAATGGAAGAATCCATTAATTGACTACCTTCATTTGTCTTGTCTAATACATTATAAGAAGTTTGAAAGATTACTCCCCCATTTTCATAGGCTTCTTCAATATTGCCTGAAAAAGATTCCATAGATGCTGCTAAGTCACTTGCTGAATTTGCTTGGTTTTCTGCTCCAGCTGATAATTCATGCATGGTTGTAGCAATCTGTTGGCTACCCGCTGTTACCTCATTTGTAGATTGTGAGAGATGCTCACTTTGACGATTAACGGTAATAGAAACATCTGAAATTTTTTGAATAACTGTTCGAAGGTGATTGTTCATCTTATTCATTGATTGAGACAATCTTCCAATCTCATCCCTACCATCATAGGCAAGAGCGGGAATAGTTAAGTCTCCATTTGCAATTTGATTACTTACTGTGACAACCTTCTGTAAATTCTGAGTAATAATACGGCTAATAACTAAAATTAATACAGCTGCTAATATTAATGCTCCAATCATAGAAACCACTAGTGTTTTGATTGCTACATCTGAACTTTTCACCGTACTATCCACCGCTTTTGTTCGTTCTTTCTGCACCAACTCTTGAAATTGATTTAATATGAGTGTAGTTCGTGTACGAATCGTTGTATTATTTATGCTTAATGAGTTAACTTTCACCTGATCATTTGCCTCGATCGCCGGAATAATCTCATCTAGGAACAATGCATTCATACTTTTATCTCTTTCTAAAATCTGCTCATATAGTTCTTTTTGTTCTTTTGTCTGAACAGCTGTTTTTAACTCTTTAGCATATTTATCAAATTTCTTTATACTTGCTTGGTAATCTTCTATATATGTAGGGTTTTGATAGTCTAGATAGTTCAAAATACTAATACTCTTTTCACGAATAACAGATCCCATTTCTGTTATGGTAAGAGCTTTTTCATCTGTATCATTTAACTCTTTTACATTACTTTTTATATTATTTAATAAAAAAGTAACAGTGATAGTAGTAGCTACTAAAAGAAGTAAAACAAACAATATAGTTAGACCATATTTCCACCCTATATTCACATTTTTCCATTTAAAGTTATTCCACTTTAATGGTACTCTCTCTTTCTTCTTTTCGTTTTTTTTCTTTTCCTTTTTAAACAAGCTAGCTTTCCATTTCTTTAAGCTAATTTTCCTCAATTAAATAACCTCCTAAAGATGCCCCCTTCTTACTATTTGATTGAAATATATTAAAATAGTAACAAAGGGATATACCGAAACGCTATGACCTATATATTTTTATTTCTTTTTAGGTACTAATATTCAGTGAATTTTCAAAAAATGCAGTATATACGACCTAGTTATTGTAAAACATAGTCCTTTTTACCTTTTTCTTTTTCAATTCTATATGAGTTTACTGAATAATTCAATTTCATTTACAAAATAAATCCGACTTTTTTCTCTTTTTTTTATATTTAAACTATTTTTCCATCATAATAATTCCTTCTAAATAAAAATGGATTGAAATGCCTTTATTTCTTAAGACACTCCAATCCATCTATTCTGATTATGTTAAGTATTCTTTCTTTAAGAAGTGCTACGCTCACTCTGCTTTACTTGTTGAAAGCTTTCTTTTGAAATCTGGTAATCACTTACTTTATCATTGACCACCTTTTTACTTTCGCGTAACTTTGGCAATTTATAAGTTACTCCTACCTTTAGCTGCTGAATTTCTTTTACTCCTTGAATGATTAATTGCATCGCAAAGATTGTAATCATGAATGCTGCTAATATATATAAATACCAATATCGTCCAGAAGATATCGTTGTTCTTCCTACCTGTCCGATTAATCCGGACCATTCATATGTCGATGACATCGGCGGGTCAGCAAACATAGGATCTGTGGATACTTTTGTACCACCGAAAAAGAATTCAAATAGTCCAAGATGCATAAATAATAGTAATACATGAATAAATTGTTGACCGAAAAGGATCGTCAAGCGAGCACCAATATGAGGCAAGACATGTCTTGTGAATAGCTGAAACTTACTCCCTCCTAATACTTTTGCACTTGTAATAAATTCATTTTCTAAAACATGATTCATTTCTTTTCCAATAAGTACGGTAGTTAACGGAAGGACCAGTATCGTTAATATTACGGTTTCCAATAAGATTCGCTCCGCAAAAGTATTTGTATATCCTTCCATTCCAGGGAATAAAATGGGTCTTAATAGAATATAAGCAACCAAACTTAATGGCATAAAGTGAATAGAATCTGCTAGCTTCGCTAACCAAGTCTGCAACGTCTTAGGGAAGTAAAAAGAATAAAAGATAGAAAGAAATAATCCCCCAATAACTCGTAGAAAGGCAATAAGAAGTGCAAAAAATAACGTATACTTTGCACCAATAACTAGTTGGTCAAACAAACTATAGCCTAATTTATCTGAACCGAAGAAAAATGGTTCAGTCGGTGCAAAAGGACTCGCTGCAATTAAGGTAACACCATCTTCTGCATAAAATAAACGCATTTGATCTACATGATTATCTGTAACAAGTGAATAAATGACACTATATCCAATCACAACAATAAAAAATAGACTACCTAATGCAAACTTCCAATTCTTCATATGATAGAAAAATGTTTTCCAAATTTGAGCAATTGATTTAAGTAAAGAAACATTTCCCCATTGAATATTCCTCATAAAATCTCGTGAATTTATTATGAAAATTCTAAAGTTCAAAAGGATATTTTTAATACTACTTTTTTGTTTCCAAGACCCTTTCTTAATATGTGTAATAGAATCCTTTTCTTCTTTTAACATCCATTCTACTAATTGAAACAGAACAAAGAATGGTGTAAAGATTAATAAAAGAGATACAGCAATCGTGATAGGCGTAAAACTTTCTACAAGAAAATAAGTGATTCCATGAACATTAAACAAATATTCAATGATAAATTGACTAGAAAGAGTTCCCCAAATAATAATTTTTATATGGTGAAAGGATACAGGGATAATATTACGAATTATGTGCTTTAGTACAATCATTATTGGATGGATTCCCTTGCTTCTTGCAAAGGCCACATACATCTTTAAATTTTCCTCTTCTAGCATTAATAACATGATCTTAAATAATGAAACTGCTGGAAGAATTGCTAATGTAATAATTGGTGCCAAGTAGGCTTGATCTGAATAGCTTGCAACCTCAAAAATTTCCACACCTGTTTTCACATAGATATAAATTACCAGTGTTTGTAATAGTGTAGCAATAATGAGATCTGGTATGGATTCCATTAAATCTAGTAATCTCTTTATGGGCTGAAGTATGTATTTAGGCAGAAAGAAGCTAAGTATCGATAAGACAAAAGCAATGATCAATCCGGCTAATAAAGCTCCAAATAAAATTTCCATCGAATAAAGGAAGGCCGGCCATAGTATTTCCATAATCGGCTTCGAATCTGTACCATTCAGTGAATAGATCCAAGCATCTGGATTTATCAAGTCATTTGTGATAAAGGAAACAAATAATTGAAAATACCCTTCGTGTTCTATACTACCTCTTGTTTGAAAGTATTCTGGAAAGACACTTAAAGCTAGAATAGCAATCATTCCTAATAGATAATACGTAATAATCTTTATTACTCTTTTCATTTTCCTCTTCCCTTCACTAACACCTACATATCTAAAAATTCGAATAATTTAAATTATATAGATATACTATTTACGATTCAATATAAATTTTCGCATTCCTAAAGAAAGATAAAAATAAAGCAGAGAATGGGGAAGTTACTCCACTCTCTGCTTTTTTCCATTACAATTGCTTCTTTAAAAAGTATTTTATTAAACCCTCCGAGTAATCTTCTAACTTTCCAAACACTTCATATCCGTTCCTTGGATAAAATTCGGGAGCTTGAAAACTAAACGTCTCTAAAAAGATGAATGTACATCCTTTCTCTCTAGCAAATTCTTCTATTCTTTTTAATAGTTTCGTACCATACCCTTCTTTTCTAACACTTTCATCTACCCAAAGAAAGTCCACATGAGCGTGTGCCCAAACGATATAACCAGTTATTCCTGCAACAATATTATCCTCTTCATCTCGAACAACAAAACTTATCTTTTCATTTGGACTATTCTTTAACTTCTCTGGAATATGACTCAAATTATATTCTACTAATTTACTTCTAATGAACTCACTATCCTTTTGGTCCCATTGTTGAACTATTTTCATATCCTTCTATTCCTCCAGTCTTTTCATTCTTTCATTAAGCAGGTGGAAAAGCTCCGCTATTTTTTCCTTTGGCACCTCCCCATAGGCATCTCCTAAACTAATTTCAAAAGAATATGTATCTATATCTAGTTCCTTTAGATAACTAGATATACCTATTCCTGTCTGATTTTGAATTTCAATCATACTATTTTCTATCGTCTCCTTCGCACCTTTAAAATGCACATGAAACATATTAGATACTGGCACTAAAGGAAGTGTACGAACTCTATCACATTTATTAAATTGAGAAGCTAACTCTAAGGCAGCTTTATAATAGTCTGCCATTTTATTGGCTCTTTTTTCATAGTAATAATCGGCAGACAATATGTATGGATATAGGCTAATTAAATCTCCACCATATCTTCTTTTCCAAACTTTAGACTTTGCAATGAATGCTGCATCCCCTGCAAGAATGGCTCCTGCAATACCACCAATGCCTTTGTAAAAAGAAAGATATACACTATCAAATAAAGTGCCTATTTCTGCTGCCGTTTTTTGATAAAAAGGAAGAATCTCTAATAATCTTGCACCATCTAAATGAAGCTTAATTCCTTTTTGTCTACAATAATGAGATATTTCCTCTAATGTTTGATAGCTTGGTAATTGACCACCTATTTCTCTCTGTGGAAGCTCAAGTAATATACATGCGATTTCCTCATCCAGCTTCATAATATCCTGCAATTCTATTACTCTTGTTTCATCTGCTAAAAGAATGGTTTCTATTCCATGCAACTCTTTTAATCCATCTTCTTCATGAATTTCTAAATGGCTAAGTGGATGATAAGCTACCTTCTTCCTTTTCTTTTCATCACACCAAATTCGTAAGGCTATTTGTTGTGCCATCGTGCCACTTGGAAAAAATACTGCCTCTTCTTTTCCTAACAACTTCGCCATTTTATCTTGAAAACTTTCGATTACTTCCCCATTTCCGTACATATCACTGTCTACACTACCATCAATCTTATCAAATGCTTCTGTTAATACTTGCACATTACGTTTTCCATGGTTGCCTAATTTATAGGTAGTTTTGCTATAAGATGTTTTTAAATCCATGCTACTGACCCCTCTTATCAGAATATTTCGATGTTATCATTACTATACCATTTTTAATAGAGAAACTATGCATTCTATAAAAAAAACAGTAATCTGTATTTTGCACAGATTACTGTTTTTTGTACTTTATACAGGATGAATAGCATTTACATTTATGCTTGCTTCCCCAATTTCTGCTTCTCTTGCAAACAGTCTAGAATATACACCTTTATTATTTTGCAGTAGCTCTTGATGTGTACCTTCTTCCATAATGACACCATTTTCTAACACAATAATTCTATCTGCAGAGAGAACGGTAGAGAGACGGTGAGAAATAATAAAGATTGTTTGTTTCTTCCCTGTCTTTAATACTGCTTCATTTATTTTCGCTTCTGTAATAGGATCAAGTGCAGAACTTGCTTCATCTAAAACTAATATCGGAGCATTTTTTAAAATAGCACGTGCTAGAGATAGACGTTGCTTCTGACCACCAGATAATAAGCTACCTCTTTCTCCCACTTTTGTATTCAAGCCTTCTGGTAAAGAGGATAATAATTCATCTAATCCACTATCATATAAAGCTTTTCGTAGCTCTTCATCGGTAGCATCAGGTTTACCAATTCTCAAATTATCTGCTAAAGTTCCGCTTCTCATTTGTACATCTTGGGTTACAATTGCCATTTGTGAACGAATCCAAGCTGTATCCCATTCTGAAATACTCTTGCCGTCCACTTTAATTGTTCCCTTTGTCGTATCATATAATTTAAACAATAAGTCAATGATGGTAGATTTTCCAGAGCCACTTGGTCCTACTAAAGCAACTTTTTCTCCCGCTTTAATAGAAAAGGAAACATCCTTCAGTACACTCTCCTCTTTATCAGGATAAGTGAAGGAAACCGCCTGTAATTGGACATCTCCATTTGCTCTTGTTCCAACCACTCCTTCTTTTGTTTCTGCTTCTGATACTTTTTCAGAAAGAAGAATTTCAGAGCGATCAAGTGCTGGTCCCGTTCTTCGTACAGATAACCAGTTACGTAATAAACGCTGCATTTCATTCGCTGCAATGGTTACCAATCCTCCTGCAGTAAGCATTTGACCAGTTGTTAAACCATCATTCCAAATTAAGAGAGTACTAATAAAATAGACAATCCCTAATGCAAATCCATTATAACTAGCAATTACCACTACTGATTGCATTCTTGCTTTTAATTCTTTTAATGAGTGTTGAACAAATGAATCTCTAATAGCAACTACACTTTCTACTTCACTATCAGAAACCCCCATTACCCTTGAAAGATGTATACCTGTAACAGATTCTCTTAATCTTTCTAAGTAACGTGATGCTTCTTTTCTGGCATCAGCAGAAGCCGCTCTTGTTCTTGCCCCTACATAGTTTGATGCCATATAAAAAATAATCCCTAACAACACACTCGTAATCATTAGATAGGGATGTATCCAAAGTAAAACAATGCTATAGATGATTACCCCTTGAGCGCTTGCCATGAAGGTGGAACCTTCCCATGCAAGAAAATTATGAAGAGTATCTGGATCATCGGAAGCTCTTGCTAATAATTCTCCAGATGAATTGTTTTGATAAAAGGAAAATGGCAACACTTGTAAGTGACTAAATAATCTTAATTTCTGCATGTTTGTTACTGACTTTGCTGTGTAATGACAAAAATATTCATCAATAATCATCATTCCTAAATCTAGCACAGCAGATAGCACTAATAACCACATTAACCCCCATAACCAAGTATGGTTTTCATTAGGAATAATCGTATCAACTAGCCAGCTAAGAGCAAGAGTTGGAATTAAGGCAGAAAAGACCTGACTAATAGCAATTACCACAGAATCGGCAATAACCCATTTTTTATAAGGTCTTAAAAACTGAATTACCCTTTTTCCATCCCCTATTTTTTTCTCTTTGGAGACTGCTTCTTTCCTCATCCAATCATCTCCTTTTCTAGCTCACTATATTGTGCTCTATACAATTGGTAATACTGTCCTTTTAAGGCCAGTAATTCTTCATGTGTTCCTGCCTCAGCAATCATTCCATTATCTAGTAGTAAAATTTTATCTGCTTTTCTTACTGTTATTAGACGATGGGCAATTGTTAAGGTAGTTCTACCTGGTATTAACTGTTCTAAAGATTCTTGCACCTTTTCTTCTGTTTCTCCATCTAATGAGGAAGTTGCTTCATCAAAAATTAGAATAGGTGGCTGACGAAGAATTGCTCTAGCAAGGGCGACTCTCTGTCTTTGCCCACCAGATAGTTTCAAGCCTCTCTCACCAACGATTGTTTCATACTTATCCTCTAACGATTCAATAAGTTCTTTCAATCCAGCTGCCTCGACTGCTTGCTCTAATTCCTCATCCGTAGCATCTGGTTTTCCGTATAGAAGGTTATTTCGTAACGTACTATTTAACAAGAATGTTTCTTGAGAGACTACTCCTACCTGTCTTCTAAAACTGTTTCGATTATACTCAAATAAATTTTTATCATCTATTGTAACAGAACCTTGACTTGGCTCATATAACCCTAGCAATATCTGGATTAGCGTACTTTTTCCTCCACCACTTGTTCCCACAATCCCTATATGTTTTCCAGGCTCCACGGATAGAGAAATACCTTTTAGAACTTGCTTTTCACTATCTGGATAGTTAAACCAAATATTATCTAATTCAATTTTCCCCTTCACACTTCCGAATGCTGGAAGATTTTGCTCATGCTCTTCAGGAAGGTCAAAATATTCATAAATGCGCTGTAAAGCAGGAATTGCTTGTTGAATGGTTAAGGCGTTTTCCGCTAAAGAACGAACTGGCTGAAACATGATCGGAATAAAGCTCAAGCAGGAGACAAGGGCACCTACCGTAATATTCCCTTTCCATATGGACAGCCCACCAACTAGCATAACAACTCCAGGTGTTGCAATATTAAATAAATTCCCTAGACGCCAATTGACTTTCCCGATTAGCGCGGCACGGATAGAGTAATTTTTCCAATTTGTTAACTTTTTTTCTTGTGTTGCAATTTCATCCTTTTGTGTCTGATACGTTCTTATTAGGCGAACACTTTCAATACTTTCCTGTAAATGCTGATACATATCTGCTCCCATGTCTCTTTGTACCGCACTCATTATTCTCATGGTTTTACCTAATTTAAAAGAAGGAAAAATATAAATAGCAAAAACGATAAACATAACAATAGCTGCAGGCCAATAAATAGCAAACACCGTAATAAAAGCGGCTACCGCACTAATAACTTGTTGGATAATACGTGGAACTACTGTATTATTCAAATTTTGAATCGATTCCACATCATGTGTTAATCGATAAAGCATATCCCCACGAGGTGCCTTTGTAAAAAAAGACATAGGTGTTCGATGTAGCCTTTTAAATGCTCGGATTTGCATATCTGTTATGACATCAAAGCCAATTTTCACCTGTACAAACTCTTGTAAGGACTCAAATATTGCTTTCCCTAGGTATGCTGCAAGCACTCCAAAAACAATCCATACTACTAGGGAAAGTTCTTTATTTCCGATTACCTCATCCACTAATTTCCCCACTAAAATGGGTGGCAAAATAGTGAATGCTCCCCCTACTAGTGAGTAAGCCAATGCTAGCAGAAGCTTTTTCCAATATGGTTTAAAATGCTGTAAAGTAGTTGATAATAAGTTCATTCTTTCTCCTCCCCACAAAGAGTTATTGTATTACAAATAATGAAAATATTCACTATAATTCACAAAAAAATTTCGAGTTTTGAAGTTTTTTTGTGAATTTATGTCACTATACTTGTAACTATTCATATACTCTGGTTTATAGAAAATAAAATTGCATTAATCATTTAAGAAGAAGATTTTGTATAAGTTGATAAAAAGGATCAAACATTTATTTATGCTCCCAAAAGCTAAAAATACAAAAACCTCCTCCACTTTAGTGGAGAAGGCTAAAATTGAAATGAGTCAAAACTAGATCAATCAACTTTTATCTACAATCAAAAAATAAAATCCTCATCTGTCAACGGTTCTACCTTTGTAGCTTTTACATAACCGTTTCCTTTTACAGAGAAGAAGTCATGGTTCTTCGTATCTGTCTTCATGCCATTTTCAACAATCGGGTTGATTGGCTCGGACGGATAGACAGGTTCATAGCCAAGATTCATACAAGCTTTATTCGCGTTGTAGCGGATGAATTTATTCACTTCATCTACCAACCCTATTTGCTGATATAAATCCTGTGTATATTCTAATTCATTTTCGTATAGTGTGTTTAGTAATTCTAATCTTTCGTGAGTCGCTTTTTCTTGTTCCTCTGGTGTTAATTGTCCATATAACTCTTGAGCGATGAGACCTACATATACACCGTGAATGCTCTCATCCCGGATGATTAAGTTAATAATTTCTCCTGAAGCAGTTAACTTTCCTTGACCAGCCAAGAACAATGGATAAAAGAACCCAGAATAGAAAAGGAATGACTCCAAATACACGGAAGCAACCATTGCCATGTAAAGATCATATTTATTTATTTTCGGGCTAAACAGCTTCTGATAATATTCTGAGATACGGTTTCCCTTTGCTTGTAACTGTGGGTGATTATGTACCCAATTAAAAACTTCGTCAATTTCTTCCTCTGTCGCTAATGTTGTAAAAATTGTCGAATAGGATTTAGCATGGATTTGCTCCATCATCCCCATAAAAGAAAGAACGCCCTTACGCTGCAATCCTTCTATATGCATACCGATTAGAGGCATGCCTTCGCCACCTTGCTCTGTATCCAGCAATGTTAGTCCACCAAGCACTTTTTTGTAAGTATCTTGCTCTTCTTTCGACAATTCTACCCATGTATTTTTATCAGAAGAAAGGCTGATTTCTTCTGGCAGCCAAAACTGTCTAGTATTCTGTGTATAAAACATTTGTGTGAAATCATCTTCATGCTGATTCCAGTTAACAGCATACTTTGTCATTTCATTACCCCCAGTAATTCCAGAAAACAGGAGGAGTCCTCACTCCTCCTACTCCATCATCTTCTTTTTTAAACGGCACATGCAATACATTCATCAATTGCTAGATTGCGAGTTCTTGTATAGTAAAGTGATTTTAATCCAACTTCATTTGCATAAATATAATAACGGGCCAATTCTTTTGTAGACACATCTGAGTTTACGTAAAGAATCGTTGATATCCCTTGGTCTACATGCTCTTGAGCTGCAGCAATTAAATCCATTACCTTGAATTGGTT
This sequence comes from Niallia sp., assembly GCA_035556015.1. Lineage (GTDB taxonomy): Bacteria > Bacillota > Bacilli > Bacillales > Cytobacillaceae > Niallia. The sequence continues at coordinate 30,783 of DATMFU010000252.1, forward strand.
CATATCAAACGCTGATTTATAAAACCAAAAGTTTGTTTCATCCATATAAGGCATCGGATAATAAGTTGTAGAGTTAGCATAGGTACGAGACTCAATTTGGTTAACAACCGGCATTACTGATGCTGTCGCATTTTGAATATAGCCTATTGATTGAGTTGGCGCAACAGCCAGACGGTACGCATTATACATCCCATGTTCTTGCACTAGTGCAGCTAATTCTGTCCAATCTTCACAGGTAGGAATATAAATGCCTTCAAACAGTTCTTTTACCTTGTCTGTTTTAGGCGCAAAGCTTACTTGTTTGTATTTTTCAAAATAAGTTCCTTTTGCATACTCCGATTTTGCGAACTCTTTAAATGTTTCTTCTCTTTCCTTTGCAATGAGCATACTCTTTTCAATGGAATAGAAATTCATCATCATAAAGAAAGTAGCCGTAAAGTCTTTTGCTTCATCTGATTCGTAGCTAATCTTGTTTTTCGCTAAATATCCATGAAGATTCATCGCTCCTAACCCGACTGCATGAAGCTCTTCGTTTGCTTTTTTAACAGATGGAGCATTTTGAATGTCCGAAATATTTGACACGGTTGTTAATGCATCAATTCCAACATGTACAGAATCTCTGAAAACCTCACCAGGCTTCATCACATTCGGGATATTTAGGGAACCTAAGTTACAGTTGATGTCACGACGGATAATATCGGCTTGTCCATAATCAGTGATTTCCGATGTCTCTTGAAGTTGGAAAATCTCTGTACACAAGTTACTCATTTTAATTTGTCCAATATCTTTAAGTGCATGTCCTTT
>DATMFU010000253.1:0-8618 GCA_035556015.1 Niallia sp.
TTTTCTAACAAACCTATAACTCTATCAGCATCTCTAACCGAAGATACTTCTGGTGTTGTTACAACAATGGCTCTATCTGCACCAGCCACTGCATTCTTATAGCCTTGTTCAATTCCAGCAGGACAATCAATAATAATATAATCATATTCTTGCTTTAGTCGTAAAACAAGCTCTCTCATTTGATTTGGGCGCACTGCCGTTTTATCACTTGTTTGAGCTGCAGGAAGTAAATATAACATATCATCAAAACGTTTATCTTTAACAAGAGCCTGATGAATTTTACATCTTTCTTCAACTACATCGACTAAATCGTATATAATTCTATTTTCTAAGCCCATAACGACATCAAGATTTCGTAAGCCAATATCCGTATCTACTAAACAAACCTTTTTACCTTGTAATGCAAGTGCAGTTCCTATATTTGCAGAAGTGGTGGTTTTTCCTACTCCACCTTTTCCTGATGTAATAACAATTGCCTCTCCCATCTTAATTTCCTCCTCCCAAATTAGCTATATTAGGTCGTAAATGAGGCAATACTTGTAATCTATCGATTTTAATTGCCTCTCCCTTTACATAAGCACATTCCATTTGACTGCTTGTCTTAGATGGATTTTCCTTTACATCCCGATCAATATATTTGCTAATTCTTAGCTGAGTAGGCTTCATTATTGAAGCAGCAACTACAGCCCTATCATCACCATCATAACCAGCATGAGCAATTCCTTTTAATTGGCCCATAATATAAATATTACCGCCAGCAATTACTTTCCCTCCTGGATTTACATCTCCAATTAAAAGCAAATCACCAGGAACCTGAAGTATCTGTCCTGATCGGACAATACTTGTAATAGATTTAACTTCGGTTTTTTCCAGCCAATTCTCTGCTTCTTTCTTTGTAACTAAGTTGCTATTGATTAATTGTACAGTAAGATTTTGTTTTTCTTCTATTAATTGCTTTATTTCTTCTTTTTGTTCTTCAGTAACGTATCTATTTCCAAGCTCAACAGTTACTTTAATATCTCTCTTTTCATTATGAAGTGTTGAACTTTCATTTAATTTCAATTGAATATCTCTTAATAATTCCTCATAGGAACAAATATCGTTTAGATGAAGGCTTAGACCATTTTTTGTTCCTTTAATTGTTACTAGCTGCCTTTTTTTCATTTCAAGTTGTTCACCTCTATTAGACAAGCTCAAAGAAAGCTATCTTATCAGTATTTTTGCTAACAAGCTTCGAAGCGCGTATATCAATAAGAATACATTCCTTTAAACTATACCATTATCTCTAATTCTAGGAAGTAAATTCCCTTAACTACATCAATTTTTATAGTGAATTATGAAAAAATCACATATCTACTATAACATTCGACAAACACTTAAAAAATCCTTTTTTAAGCAAAATAGATTTACAAAAAAGGATCAAAATAGATTTGTACTAAGCCATACTCTTTATGTATTTGTAACTATTTTTCTTCTCGAGAGAAAGGAGACTAATCTAAATTCCCATTCTCCTAATTACGAGATATACGTCCAAAGGAATAAGCTGTTCCAAAATAATTGCTCTTCAAAGTGAAACAGCATCCCTTATAGTACTTTTATTAAAAGTTATCTCTCATAGTTTGCGCATATTTTTCAAAATAACGCTTATATGGATAAGCCACTATCACAATAAAAATAAGATTCAATAGTAATGTTGGTATCAATCTCAAATAAAGAAAACTAGAAAAATCCATTGTTGTTAAGTGAATAACTTTTATTATTTCATATACAATTATTTCTAATGCTGTTATTCCCAATAAACTTACAACAGAAACAACAAAAACATTTTGATGGAAAGCCTTCATAATCTTATTACAGATATAAATGATAAATGGAAATGCAAAAAAGTAAATTCCTAATATTTCTGTATAAACTATATCAAATAATAATCCAAAAACAAAGCCATAAATAATGCCGACATTTCTACTACCATATATGGAAAAGAACAGAATAGTGATGAATAAAAAGTAAGGAACTACAATCCAATTTTTATCATAAACATTTGCTGGTAGTAATTCTAGAAAAATACTTTCTAAGATAAACATTAGCGATATTAAACATCCAATTAAGAACTTACTCATTGCTGTTCCTCATCTAGAGTAATTGCTTCCCTTTCAACTACCATCACATGCTCAATATCATATAAATCAGCTGCAGGTTCAATATATACTTTTTTCTGTAATCCATTCTCATCCGGTTCTACTTTCTGAACTGTTCCTATAGCTAAACCTTTCGGAAAGACTCCACCTTTTCCAGATGTAATAACTAGCTGGCCTTTCTTAACTTTTAAGCCGTTAGGAACTTCTTCCCAAGTCATTATCAACTGCTTTGATTCCTTATCATAATCGGCAATAATTCCAAAGACATCTGTTTTCTTCTTATTATCTTTTTCATCTTTCTTCGCCTCAATATAGGCAGAAATTCGATTTGTCGGATCTTCTGAACTAAGAAGTTGAATGGTCGCAGTATTAGGAGCTACAGATTTAATTTTCCCAATCAAGCCAGCATAAGTAATAACTGCCATATTCTTTTTAACACCATCATTTTCTCCTCTATTAATGGTCACTAATTCATTCCATTGAGAAGGATTTCGACGAATAATGGTTGCTTTCATTAAGTTAAACTCACTTAGTGAAGCTTTTTCATCTAAAGTTTTTTGTAATTCCTTATTGTCTTTTTCTAGGACCTGAACTTGATATTTTAATTGAGCATTTTCTTCTAATTTTGCTTTAAGCTCTTTATTCTCTTCATATGTATTCTTCAGATCTCTGACATTATCAACAAAACCTACCACATAATGGGCAGGTCTTGAGATTAGGGTTTGGACAAGGCCGGTTGTATCTTTTACAAATTGTTCCGGCCAAGAAAGCTTTTTACGATCGCTTAAAGAAAACCCTATTAATGCCACGAGAATAATAATGCTTACAAGCAGTACAATCAAACGTTTATTCATAAAAAACTGTGGCATTCTTTTCCACCTCTAACAGATATTATCGTGAATCTTTGGCTTTATTTTTAAATAGATGGATATGATCTAAAGCTTTACCTGTTCCGATTGCAACACAATCTAATGGCTCTTCTGCTATAACAACAGGCATTTTTGTTTCTTCACTGATAATCTTATCTAGGTTTCGAAGTAATGCGCCACCACCTGTTAAAACAATTCCTCTATCCATAATATCAGCAGCTAATTCAGGAGGAGTTTTTTCTAACGTTACTTTAACGGCATCCACGATTGCTGCTACAGTATCTTTTAATGCTTTCGCAATCTCATCAGCTGTAATTTTTATTGTTTTAGGAAGTCCTGTTAATAAATCTCTACCACGAATATCCATATTTTCAATATGTTCTGGGTTTCCTGCACTACCAATTTCCATTTTGATGCTTTCAGAAGTTCTTTCCCCAATCATTAAGTTATATGTTTTGCGAATATAATTAACAATTGCGTCGTCCATTTCATCCCCAGCAATTCGAATAGACTGGCTAGTTACAATACCACCTAAAGAAATAATCGCAACTTCTGTTGTTCCTCCACCAATATCTACTACCATACTGCCCGTAGGTTCCCAAACTGGAAGGTTAGCACCAATAGCAGCTGCAAATGGCTCTTCAATTGTATAAGCATCTCTTGCACCAGCTTGGCGAGTAGCATCAATAACTGCTCTTTCTTCTACAGCAGTTATTCCAGATGGTACACAAACCATTACATATGGCTTACCTGAAAAATAACCTTTATTCTTTGTAGCTTGTTTAATATAATATTTCATCATTGTTGCTGTTGTTTCATAATCAGCAATTACTCCATCTTTCATCGGACGAAGTGCAACCACATTACCTGGAGTTCTACCAATCATATTTTTCGCATCATTACCAACTGCAACAATACTCTTTGTATCTGTTTGTAGCGCTACTACAGAAGGCTCTCTTAATACAATTCCTTTACCTTTCACATAGACTAGCGTATTAGCCGTTCCCAAATCAATTCCAAGATCTCTCGTTCCTAAACCAAACATAAATGTATCTCCCTTTCTGAAACTATATACTATTTAAAGTAGGTAGATTTTTCTCCTCTTTATATTTCTATATATACTTTATATTTTGTCAACATTAGACATATTTAGCCAAAAAAATCATAAATAATATTATACCGTAAATTAAGTAAAAAGAACAGTATCAAACATAGCCCTTTTCCTTTAAGCTGACAAATTTATTTTCACCAATAATTATATGATCTAGCAATTCTATTCCAATTATTTTTCCGCATTCCACCAATCTTTTCGTAACTTCAATATCTTCCCTGCTTGGCGATGGATCCCCAGAAGGATGATTATGAAGACAAATAATAGAGGCTGCAGATCTTCTAAAAGCTTCCTTAAATACCTCCCTTGGATGTACGATACTAGCATTCAAACTTCCTATAAATATTACTTGTTTATGCATTACCTGATTTTTCGTATTCAAGTATAAGCACACGAAATGTTCTTGAGACAAAAATCTCATTTCATTCATCATATACTTGGCTGCATCTTCAGGAGAGCGTATGGAATATCTATCTCTATACTCAAGATTTGAAACTCTCCTACCCAATTCAATAGCAGCCAATAATTGAATGGCTTTTGCTGTACCTATCCCTTTAATAGATTTTAGTTCATCAAGACTCGCATCCTTTAAAAGGCGTAATCCATCAAAATGAATTAGAAGCTTATTTGCTAGCGAAATGACAGATTCATTTTTCGATCCTGTTTGAATTAATATCGCAATTAATTCATGATTCGCCAAGCTCTCTGCACCTTGTTTGACAAAGCGCTCTCTCGGACGCTCATCAAGTGGAAAATCTTTAATCAACATAGAATCCAACATTATTTCCTCCCTTTTTGTCTAACTAGAAAGAAAGAACAAGATGGGGGAATAATTTGATTAAGGAAGCATCGTAAATCCTTTTGCTTTCAATTCACGTACTGTACGAGAAATCGGAAGTCCAACCACTGTAAAGTAATCTCCATGAATTCCTTTCACTAATGTTCTACCTACTCCTTGAATTCCATACGCACCTGCCTTATCAAAAGGTTCCCCGGTGTCTAAGTAGCTGTTAATGTCTTCATCTGTTAATTCCCAAAATAGTACGTCGGTTTTCTCAAAAAATGTGGAATATTGACCATTTACTAAAATGGCAACACCTGTATAAACCGAATGTGTAGTTCCAGAAAGCTGTCTTAACATATGAAAAGCTTCTTCTCTTGAACTAGGCTTCCCGAGGATTGTACCATTATGATACACAATAGTATCTGCCCCAAGAATATACGTATTTGGTTCTTTTCTATCAATCGCTTGAACCTTTCTCTTTGCTAAGTCTGTAACTACTTCCTCAGGTGGAAGAGTTGGAAGAAAACTTTCCTCTACATCACTGATTCTAACAACAAACGGTATTTGGAGATCTTCAAGGAGCTCTTTTCGTCGAGGAGATGATGAGGCTAATATGAGGGTTTGCTTTAACATAATTACACCTACCTACTAATTTCAAATTGAGAGATACAGATTAATCCTACCAAAGATTACACAGATAAACAATTTAGAACAAAAATATTTTATCGAATAGTAAATAAAATGTAATATGGCGTAATTTGTAGAAATATACGCACAAATTCATCTATTAACAAAAAGAAAGGATCCGACTTCACATTATTTAAACAGCCTAATAATAGTTCTTTGTATAAAAAACTACTATAAACAGTTAATGGTTGTGAGATCAGATCCTTTTAATAAAGTTACATTCGATTTCTCTATTAAATTACTTCACACTCGTATATTCAGCTAAATATGCTAATAAATGTTCTTGAACTACGTTAATTTCTTTTACGCTACTATCTGAAGTTAGTCCTGCTGCCAGGGATGCACCTTCAGATAACGTTATTGCCATCTTCTTTATTTTTTTATTTTCAAAGGCATTTATTGTCTTTTTATCTAGTGTAGCATTTAAATCTTTTACTTGTTTAAGGGCGTCGGAATCTACAGAATTATTAAATCTTGCATCTGTTGCAACTACTATCATAGCCTCATATAATTTTGGAGCACCTTCGATAAAAGCTTTTTCAGCCTCCGTTACATTTTTTATCTCTCCACCTGGAAATGTAATTTCTTTCGCATAACTACCATCCATTTGCTTCTGCCATGTTTTCGCATCGTTTAAGTTACTAGATACACCTAAAACGACTACTTGATTATCATTAACACTTATAATCTGACTCATAATGTCATCTTCCATTAATTGTTGTTGATCCTTCTTCGCTTTTTCTTCCGATGAAAAGACATTATGTTGAATAATGTATGTAGTTAACTCTTTCTTATTAGCTGTGACTGTAGAGGCGACTGTTTGACCAGATTTTGTATTATTGTTTGTAATGGTATTAGCTGTTGTAGTTATTATTCCTTCCTCTGAATCTACCATCTTCAATAAAATAAAACCAAAGCTTGTACCTAGTATCACTGCAAAAAAAACAGCAAAGAAAATAGAAGCCACCATACCTTTTGGATAACTTTTTTCTTTCTTTTGTTTTTTTGTACCACTTTTATTTTTCCAAATGGTTGGTTTACTCGTCTTTTCTAAAGGGATTGCTGTTTTCTTCTCTTTCGTATTTGTCTCCTCTTTAGCAGGCAAAATCCAATCAAAACTCTCTTCCTCTATTAATGTTTCACTACCAGCTGCTGCTTCTTCTGTAAATACACTTCTTTCCTTATCCATATTTCTTTCCTTATGAAAACTAGCAAATTCTTCCCGATCTGAATAATTCTCTATCTCCTTATTATGGAATGGACGGTCTTTTCCGTTGATTTTGATAGTTATGGTTTTCCGATTCTCCGGTTTGTCATTCACTCGTCCTACCCCCAATTCCTATTGTTTTTTCTATCCTATCATACGGATAAAAAAAAATAACAAGACTTTTGTCGTCTTGTTACAGAATGATTTCGCCAAATTTAGTTGTTGTTAGACACAATCTGACTCGATGAGAGATCACGATATTGAATACCTTTTTCTATACCCTCTTCCTCTGTACATAGCTTTCTTTCTGTTCCCTTAAGGCAAACCGCAATTGCTACATTATTAAAAATAGTAACATAGCTATTATCAGTAGGAATTAGTTCTTCATCTGTGTCTGGATCATGAAAGGATTCCATATAGCCACTCTCCACTAGTTCTAGGTATGTCACTTTTTCTTTTGCACCTGTACCACTAGTAGTTGCTTCTTTGATATAAAATTCAGTAGCTTCTTTCATATTCCAAGCGTTTGCTATAAAAGCTTTATCTCGCATATCTCCTATTACTTTTAAAACAGAGGGAACGGCAATTGCAGCAATAATACCTATTATGACGATCACTGCAAGTAACTCCATTAAGGTTAATCCTTTACTATTCAGTCTAGTTCTCCACATTGCTAGACCCACTTTCCTTACGGTTCCTCTTTTTCCTCTTCCTTTTTTTCTAACGTTCCAGCATCAAAAGGATTCATTCGTTCTGATACCTTAGGCGTTTCCAATGGAGGTACATCAACTAGTAAATCATCTAATGTTGGATAGTAATAGATTGATACAGCTAGTTCAAACTCTATTACTTGATCACTATCTTCCACTGACATAATTTCTGTTGGTCCCGTAATATTTAATGTATCAATTGTCATAATCCGTTCAGACGATTGCAATTTATCAATAAATGTTTCTAGTTCAAAATAGGTAGAGGCCTCTCCAATAATTTGGATGATTGTTTGGTGTATGCCATTTGGAAGAATTACTTCCTGCTCATTTTTCTCTTTGCTTGAAGTACTTTCCTCTTTTTTGTTAGCATCATCTATTGCTTGATCAGCCGTAGTAAGTTCATCATTCGTTACTTCTTCTCCAGAATCTGTCCCATTAATATTCATTTCAATAATATTCGTGTCAGAAATAATTTCTGCCTTTTCTATTTGTAATAACGCTTGCTCTAACAAACGTTTTACTGGGACTTTTTTCTGCAGTTCCATCGTATTGGTTTTTGTTTCTGTTTGTGTAGTCTTTAATTTTGTTTCTAGTATATTTACTTGTTGCTCTGTCATTTGCAGTTCGTTTTTTTTGCTATCCAATTCATTCGATAGTGGCATTAAATATAAATAATAACTAAAAACACCCACTAATAGGATAAGAATGATACTAAAAGTAAAGAGAATAATTGGTTTATTTACATTTAACTTCATGGGGATTCCTCCTCCCCTTGATCTTCCTCACCCTTTTGTCGTTCCATTTCCGCTTGCAGTTTATCTTTACTAATTACAAATGCATAGCTAGCATAATACCGAGGTTCTATTTCTGCTTCTTTCAATAATTCAATCGTTTGATCTACTTGATCATTGATTTTATTTGCTAAGGCATCTGTTGATTTTGCCTCTGTTAATACAGCTTCTGTTATCCAATCAATGTCAAGTAACGAATTCAAGTAGTAAGCTGCTTCCGTCTTTGTATCAAATTGAACAATTAAGTTCACTGTTAAGTCCTCTACTGCACTCAACTCCTGAATAAAGCCTCTTTCTGGTAGATTAATCGTAAGCTCTTGT
>DATMFU010000254.1:0-3068 GCA_035556015.1 Niallia sp.
TTAACCACAACAACAAATTAAATCTGCTCAACTCACAAAAAAGCCCCTAGACCATTAGATTTAGGGGCCTTTCAACTTTATACCTATTATTTTGAAACAACAGAATCTGGATACCAGTCTGGATTTTCTTTTGTTACGGCTTTAATATCCACTTCTTCTGGGAATAATTCTAGACCAAAGAATGTATCAGCTAAATCTTGTTGTGCGTTAACTGCTTCTTCATCAATTGGAAGAACACCGAATTCACGTCTTTCATTCGCAATTTCAAGTGGTTTTTCATCAATTTTTAGCTCTTTCGCTAAGATGCTTGCAACTTCTTTTGTATTTTCGTTTGCCCACTCATCCGATTTTTGTAGTTCTTCTAAAACGATTTTTAAGATAGCAGAATCATTTTTAATAAAGTTTTCTGAAGCGAAATAAAAAGTTCTGTTTTGTGTTAAATTTTCACCATTTACAATCGTTTTTGTTGGTGTACTATCTTCTAGTACTGCTAGGAATGGATCCCAGATTCCAAGTACATCAATTTCTCCAGTTTCAAAGGCAGCGCGTCCTTCTGCAGCATCTTTATAATATACTTGCTCTACATCTTTTACAGTAAGTCCTTCTTTTTCAAGAGCTTTAACTAAAAGGTAATGCATATTTCCACCTTTTGTTACTCCAATTTTCTTTCCTTTAAAATCTTGCACAGTTTTGATTGAAGAATCTTCTTTCACCACTAGAGCAACACCTTTTGGATATGGTGTATCAGATGCTACATAAACACTCTTTTTACCACTAGCTTGTGAGAAAACACCATTTGCATCAGAAGCATGACCGAAATCAATGGCACCTGTATTTAAAGCTTCTAATAAAGCAGTTCCAATTGGGAACTCTTTCCATTCCACTTTAATGTTCTCTTTTTCTAATCTCTTTTCAAGGGTACCTTGTGCTTTTAAAATATTTAATGTATTCCCTTTTTGGAAACCAATCTTCACGACTGTTTTCTTATCACTGTCTGCGTTCGAGCTGCTTTCTTCTGAACCACATGCTGTTAATATTCCTATTAGTAAAATAAGAAGTACGCCAAATAACCAATTTTTCTTTAACTTCATCGATATTTCCCCCTAGTTTTTAATTTTCCTGCATTAATTGATCTAATATAATAGTTTGATAATGCACAAATTCTTGGTCCATATTTCGTGGTCTTGCTAACGAAATATGAGTATCTGACTCGATAATACCGTCTTTAATGACAATGACTCTATCTGCTAATCGTACGGCTTCACTAACATCATGTGTCACAAGAATCGCTGTGAATTTCTCTTTGAGCCATAGTTGCTCGATTAAGTTTTGCATTTCTAATCGAGTAAGGGCATCTAAGGCGCCTAAAGGTTCATCCAAAAGTAATAGTTTTGGTTTTCCAGCTAAAGCTCTTGCTAATGCAACACGTTGTTTTTGTCCGCCTGATAATACAGATGGCCACTCTTTTTGTTTATCTAATAGTCCAACATGCGATAGAGAAGCTTCTGCATCTTTTGGACTTTTATTAGCAACACCAATTTGAACATTCTCTAAGACACTTTTCCAAGGAAGTAATCGGGAATCCTGAAACATAATTCTTGTATCTGGATGTAGTCCCTTTGTTGGAACGTCATCAAACAAAATGCTTCCATTTGATATCGTTTCTAAACCTGCAATGAGACGAAGCAATGTACTTTTTCCACATCCACTTTTCCCGACTATTGCGAGGAATTGACCAGATTCTATGGTTAGATTGATATCTTTTAAAACTTCCAAACTATTAAATGATTTACCTACATTGTCTAATTTAATTTTTATTCCAGACATCTGAATCCCCCCAAGATCTTATGCTTTTTTCTTATAAAAATTCGGATGCCACTGAAGCCATTTTTTCTCTAATAACACTGCGATAACATCTGATAATTTTCCGAGTAATGCATAGATAAGAATACTTAAAATGACAATATCCATTTGCATAAATTCACGAGCAGAAGTTGCCATATAGCCAATTCCTGAATCAGAAGCTATTGTTTCTGCTACAATCAAGGACATCCACATAATACCTAATGCATATCGCACCCCAACTAAGATAGAAGGCAATGCTCCTGGTAACAAAATATTACTGAATAGGGAAAATCCTTTTAAACCATAGACTCTTCCCATTTCTATTAATCCTTTATCTACATTACGGATACCATGATAAGTGTTTAAGTAAATAGGAAATGCGACACCTAAAGCAACTAAAAAGATTTTTGCTTCTTCCCCAATACCAAACCATAAAATAACCAATGGAATTAAGGCCAAATGGGGAATCGTTCGAACCATTTGAATGGATGTATCGAGAAGCTTAGATGCAATAGGGATTAATCCGTTTATTAAACCTAGAGCAAAACCAATTGCTCCTCCAATAAGAAATCCAATCAATGCTCGTTTCGTACTAACCCAAATGTATTCATATAAGCTACCATCTTGGGATAAGCGGATAGTACCTTCAATCACTTCAACAGGGGTCGGTAGGAAGTCTTTGGACAAAATCCCTATTGAACCAAATAATTGCCATAAACCTAGTAGAATAATAGGAATTAACCATGGTATGAACGAATCCAAGTACTTCTTTGGTGTTTTAGAATCCACAATCTTTATCTCCTTTCTGAATCAAATACATCTAAGACATCAGCTAAATGCTTCACAGTGCTTCCTGCTCTTAAAGCTGCGGCAATAGCACTAGCTTCTCTTAGCTCTCTATCATCTACATGAAATTGATCTGCCGTTGCTTCTAGCTTTTCTATAAATTCCGTTGCTTGCAGGGCATGTGCAGCTGCATAGGAAATTAAAATCACTAGTTTTGTAGATAAGGTACCTGTTGATTCCTTAAACGGTACAATCAGCAAATCGTGTAAATGTTGATACTGATCAGGAAAAAGTTCACGTAATTCTTTTTCTTGATTTTCTTTTCCTAGTGATTGAAATACATCAGAAGGTAGGGAAGGAATAAGTGTATTGCCAGTTTCGATAGAAGTGGCAATGATAATTCCTTCTATTAGTTCCTCTGTTGTAACACCTATGTT
>DATMFU010000255.1:0-9537 GCA_035556015.1 Niallia sp.
TCCATTAAACATCGTTAATCCACTATCTGTGTATAAATTTACTGCTACCCCATTATCTATTGCTCTTTTCTTAATTTCATGTAATTCGTCTAGACTTTTTACATATAAACATACCTTTGTGGAAGATTCACTGAACCATTTTTCCAAGATTGCCTGGATATATTCATCCTCACTTCTTTGCATATCCAATACTAAACCTAAACTAGCATGACTTCCTTGAGCTACATATTTTCCTTTTGTCATACACAAGTCTTTTCGAACTACAATTACCATTTTTGTTTCTGTTGCTGTTCTCTCCACACAAATCCTCCTCATTGCACAAAAATAAGAATATTCAGATTTTTAACTTCTTCATTATGCCCCGATTTTTATTCTATTCACCTGTATTTTTATTGTGACAGTTGTCTAGTCAGAATATTTTTTCTTCTACTCTTACTTCCACTTACCTATCATCGAAATATAAAAGAAGGTTTTCTAAATAGTGTATAGCACCAATTAGAAAACCTTCTCTTCATCCATAATATATCTTTAAAATTCCCAGTTAGTCTTACTCAGCCTTCAACGCTTTCTCTACAAACTCATTTGCAATGACCTTTGATGTATCAAGCTTTTTATCAATACCACCTACAGAATATAAGAAATCTGCTTGATCTTGGTGTGCCTTCTGATACTCTGGTGTCGTTGGGCTTAATCGTGTATCTGTTTTTTCGAGTACTGTTTTAATTATTTCAACATCCACTTTTTGACTTTTCGCAACTTCTTCTGAAATTTCATCGATATGTTCAACGTAATATTGTCTTACTTCTTCATATGTTTTTAAGAATAATTCCGTTAAATCAGCATGTTCTTCTGTGAATTTCGTTCTTGCAATAAGGAAGCTTGGCATCATAATTCCTAAATCTTCTCCAGAAACCAGAACCTTCGCACCTGTTTGGTATACAGCCGTTGTAACATAAGGATCCCAAATTGCCCATGCATCAATGGAACCATTATCTAATGCAGGTCTTGCTTCATCTGGCTGCAATTGGATAAGTTCAATGTCTTTATCCGTTAAACCAGCCGTATCTAGTGCTAAGAAAAGGAAGTTATATCCACTACTACCCTTTGCCACACCAACCTTTTTCCCTTTTAAATCTGCAATTTCTTTTACGGAACTGTCTTTTGGAATCACAATAGCGTTAGTAGCTGTTCCATCACTTGTAACACCAATTGCTTTAAAATCTATACCTGCTGCTTGACCGGCTATTATTGGAGATCCACCAACAGAACCAAAATCTAATCTTCCTGCAGATAATGCTTCAAAATGAGGAGGACCACTAGCAAACTCACTCCACTCTACCTTTACACCCTCTTTTTCAAATGCTTTTTCAAAGTATCCATGTTCCCTAGCATATGGTAATACTCCCGTTTTCCCTTGTATACCAATGTGAACCACAATATCTTCTTTTTTACTGGATGATGATGTTTTATCTGCTCCGCATGCACTTAAAAATACAGATAATACTATTAATAGCACAGAACTTATAGTCCATAATTTTTTCTTCATTAATTACTACCACCTTATATAATTTATCTTATTTGAATAGTCGGAATTAGTGCAATCTAAACCTTATCCTTTATACGTATCCTGCCATTTCAATAATCTTCTTTCAAAAAAACGAACCAATGAATCCGATAATTTTCCAAATATCGCAAAAATGATGATTCCTACAAAAACAATAGATGTTTGTGAAAATTGTCTAGCATCTGTTATTAAATAACCAATCCCTTCACTAGAGCCCATTAATTCAGCAGCAACAAGTCCTAGCCATGCAGCACCTAATGATAATCGAACACCAAGTAAAATATTTGGTAGAGCAGCTGGTAGAATAACTAATGTAATTTGCTTCCATTTGCTAAATTGTAATACCTTTGCTACCGCAAAAAGCTTTGAATCTACTCCTCTTATTCCTAAAAAGGTATTTACATATAGTGGAAAAAACGCACCTTTTGCAATCAATAGAATCTTAGATAACTCACCAAATCCAAACCATAGAATGAACAATGGAATAACTGCTAAATGTGGAATTGTTCGAATCATTTGTAAGGTAGGATCTAATGTTTGTTCTGCGTTATTATAAAAACCTACTACTAATCCTAGAACTAATCCAAGGGCACCTCCAAGTACAAATCCTAAAATAGCTCGATACAAACTAATTTCTAAATGTCCAAGTAAATTTCCCGTAAAAAGTAAATCGACGAAACTATTAAAAATCGTACTCGGTTTTGGTAACATAATTTCAGATGTTAAGCCATACACTCCTGAAAGCTCCCATACTACTAAAATGAATGCTGGAAGTAGAAGACCTTTTAGGAAGATTGCTAGTTGTCTTTTTTCTTTACTTCTATTCTTCTTTTTTTTCACTTGTTTTAAAGGCAGTGTTTCTATAGCGGTTGTACTTTGGTTTTCCATGCTTATTCCTCCTTAAATTCCAGCACTATCGATATATTCTAGTTCGTCTACTTTTTCAAATTCATTTAACACTATTGTTCTAAACTCTTGGAAAGAGGAAGTAGTCTTCTTCCGTGGGAATGGTAAATCAATTGGTATAATATTTTGGATTAATCCTGGTTTCGCACTCATAATGACCACTTTATTTGCCAAATATATTGCTTCATCAATATCATGTGTAACAAAAATCATCGATGTTTTTTCTTCTTGCCATATATTTAAAAGAGCTTCTTGCATATGTGATCTTGTAAATGCATCCAATGCTCCAAATGGTTCATCAAGTAAAAGTACCTTTGGTTTGCGCAATAGTGCTCTAGCTATTGACACCCTTTGAGCCATCCCACCTGATAGTTCTTTTGGAAAAGCTTTCTCATATCCCTCTAATCTGACCAGTTTAATCAGATTTTGGACAGTATTTTTAACATCAGGATTTTTCAACGATAAATTCCCTGCAATATTTTTTTCTACCGTGTGCCACGGAAACAATCTAGGTTCTTGGAAAATAAATCCTCTATTACTTCCTGTACCTGTTACTTTTTCATCTTCTAGTAAAATTTCACCTTTATATTCTGTATCCAAACCAGCAATGGCTTTTAATAAGGTACTTTTCCCACATCCACTTGGTCCAATGATTGTAACAAATTCTCCTTCTTTGACCTTTAAATCAATATCATGTAAAACATGATTGTTTTCTTTCCCCTTCTTGAAGGATTTATTGAGCTTTTTTATTTCTAAAAGGGTCATACCAATTCCTCCTTGATGATTTTACTTAATGTATTTTCAGGTCTTTGTAGTCCAAGATTGTCTCTTAAAGTGGTACCAGTATATTCTTCACGGAATAATCCTCTGTTTTGAAGTTCTGGTATTACTAAATCCACAAATTCTTCTAAACCATCAGGGAAATAAGGAGGCATAATATTAAATCCATCGGCAGCTCCTTGCTCAAACCACTCTTGAAGTTGATCTGCAATTTGGATTGGTGTTCCATTAATTTCTCTATGACCTCTTGCTCCTGCAACACGCTGATATAATTGACGAATGGTTAAATTTTCTCGATCTCCTAAATCTTTAATTAACTGGAATCTTGTTTTTGCACCATTGATGTTTGAAATATCCGGTAAATCAGGTAAAGGTTTATCAACAGGATAGCCAGATAGGTCATAGCTTATTAATGACGATAGTAACCCTACTCCCGTTTCCTCAGGTATTAATTCAACTAGATATTGTTTCTTCTCTCTTGCTTCTTTTTCTGTAGAACCTATAACTGGGAACACACCAGGCATAACCTTTAATGAAGATTCCTGTCTTCCGTATTTTTTTAATCTTCCTTTTACATCTTGGTAGAATCCTTGTGCCTCTTCCAGTGTTTGCCATGCTGTAAAAATAACTTCTGCTGTTTTTGCCGCTAACTCTTTTCCAGCTTCAGAAGATCCTGCTTGAACGATTACTGGATGGCCTTGTATAGGACGAGAAATATTTAATGGACCTTTTACAGAAAACCACTCTCCATTATGATTAATCGGGTGAACAAGATTGGATTGTGCAAATTTTGCGTTCTTCTTATCTACGATTACTGCTCCATCTTCCCAGCTATCCCATAACTTCTTCGCTACTTCTACAAATTCTTCTGCTCGTTCATATCTAGATTGATGATATAAATGATTTTCCTTACTGAAGTTCAAGGCCTCTGCTTCACTAGAGGAAGTTACGACATTCCACCCTGCTCTTCCACCACTTAAATGGTCAATCGTCGCAAATTTTCTTGCCAGATGAAATGGCTCATTATAAGTAGTCGATGCAGTTGCAACTAATCCAATATTCTTCGTCACTACAGATAAAGCAGAAAGTAAAGTTACTGGATCTGGTCTTGTATTTACAGTTTGTTCAATGCCATGAGTTGTATAGCCATCTGCAAAGAAAATCATATCAAACTTTCCTCGTTCTGCGATTTCTGCGTATCTCCTATATAAATCGAAAGATAACACATTCTCGCTTTCACTCTTTGGATGACGCCATGCAGCTACATGATGGCCAGGAATCATGAAAAATGCCCCTAAATTCATTTGTTTCTTGCTATTCGTCATACAATCTCCTCCATATATGTTTTCTTTATTTCTATTAGCAACCTAAAAATAGTGGTAACACTATATATTTTCGAAAAATTCTTTTAATTTAGAAGATAACCCTCCTTTACCAAACTTTAGATAGGTATTTATTTGAACTTCCTTTTCTCTCGTGACATAGTCTAGAAAAGCAAGAATATAAATTCTGCGACTAATGATGTTTGTTATCCCTTGTTCATAAAACCATGACTCAATCGTCTGATAGTTTCCTCGATTTAACTGATACCTTTCCTTGCACAAAAGATAAAACATCCTATCTGGAAGATTTAAACATTCATTGTATTGAAGTTTTGACTCATATGTGAAAGTATCCTTTTCTGCTAAACTATTACTGTTCATCTTATACTCCTTTAGCTTTGCAAAAGACTCTCTACCTTTTGTAAAGATCCTATATTATTACTTATAGCTCGTTGAAATGCGTCATAATTTTCCTGAATCCGTACTTTCGTTCCTTCACTCAAGGAGAATCTATTATTCTCTAAACGAGCTATATCTTGATCAACTGCATAGACTCCCTTATTAATGTGAACAGCTCCTAATGCTGTCAATAATGGATTTAATCCATATTCAATCGCTAATAGATGTCCGAATGATCCTCCAATAACTATTGGCCAAACAATTTTGTTCTCAAATCCTTTTTGCGGAAGCAAATCTAAGAAAGTTTTCAAGATACCAGAATAAGTTGCTTTATAAACAGGGGTAAAGAGAATAACACCATCTGCTTCTTCTACTTTTTTGGTCGAAGCCTTTATCTTTTCACTATTGAAATTGGCTTTAATTAAATCTTCTGCAGGTAATTCATGTACTTTTATAACCTCGTATGATACATGGTCCTTTTCTAATTGTTGAATGGTGTAATCAACCAACCCATTTAATCGTGATTGATCATTTGGTGCTCCGATAATTAATACTACTTTACTCATTCTCAATCGCTCCTCTTTTTCTAGTTTATTTTATTGCTTTAGGATGAAAAGTACTTGCTACCATTTCCCCTACTAATGAAGTTGTTTTTACTTCCCTATTTACATCTAAATGTGGAAATAATAACTCAGCTACACGGTATGATTCTTCTAAATGGGGATATCCAGATAAAATAAAGGTTTCTATTCCCAATTCCTCGTATTCTCTCATTCTCTTAGCAACTGTTTCTGGATCTCCTACTAAAGCTGTTCCAGCTCCGCCCCTAACTAAGCCAATCCCTGCCCAAAGGTTAGGACTAATTTCTAATTGTTCCCTTCCTCCTTTTTGTAAACTTGTCATTCGCTTTTGCCCTTCTGAATCAAAACGGGCTAACACTTTTTGGGATGCTTCTATTAAGTCATCATCCACATACTTGATTAAATCTTCTGCAGCCTTCCATGCTTCTTCTTCTGTTTCCCTAACAATTACGTGAAGACGAATACCGAAACGTACTGTTCTGCCTTGTTTTTCCGCCAGCTTTCTAACCTGTTCAATTTTTTCTTTTACCTTATCTGGTGTTTCTCCCCAAGTTAAGTAGACATCTACATGTTTTGCGGCCACTTCCTGACCAGCTGCTGATGATCCTCCGAAATAAAGTGGTGGATGCGGCTTCTGTATTGTAGGAAATAATTGCTTTCCTTCTTCAATATGTAAGTATTTACCTTGAAAATCAGATTGCCCCTTTTCTAATAGCTCTCTCCATACAGTTAGAAACTCATCTGTTAATTCATAACGCTCATGATGCTCTAGATGTATTCCATCACCTGCTAGTTCTACCGGATCTCCTCCTGTCACTACATTAATTAAGATTCTTCCGTCAGAAATTCGATCAAATGTGGATGTCATTCTGGCTGCCTGTGTAGGAGACATAATACCAGGTCTAACCGCTACAAGAAATTTCATTTGCTTCGTTGCCTCTATCAGAGACGAAGCAACTATCCATGCATCCTCACAAGACTGCCCAGTTGGTAACAATGCTCCCTCGTACCCTAAACTATCTACAGCTTGTGCTACTTGTTTTAAATAGGCATGATTTACTTCTCTACCTCCTGTTGTTACTCCTAAATATCTTGAATCTCCACCTGTTGGTATAAACCAAAATACTTTCATTTCTCTCTCTCCTTTACTGTTTATTACTGGAATTAATATATATTTAAAGGCCCCCTTTTAAGCAATTCATTTTGCTAAAAGAGAGCCTCCAGTTTTCTAGTCAGCTATAGTATCAATATTATTCGGTTGAGTTAGTTTATAAGTTCTAATACGCGAAACAGTAAATAAAACAGCAGCTATCCAAATAATTCCTACTAATCCATATATATATGGATAAATAGCAGTATTGTCTACCCAAGCAGATAATAATGTACGAGCATTAACAAGAATAATAAATCCACCCACTAATACTCCCATTAATTGAGGATGGAATTTCTGTACAAGCCAGGCAGCAATTGGAGCTGCAATAATTCCTCCTACCATTAATGCTCCTACCCATAACCAGTTTACTTCTTCCCAACCCAAGGATATTAAAAATCCTAGCGTTGCAGAAACTGCGATAGCAAATTCACTTGTATCAACTGTTCCAACTACTTTTCTTGGACTAATGCCTTTTTTCGATAATAATACAGGTGTGGCAATCGGTCCCCAGCCACCTCCGCCAGTTGCGTCAGCGAATCCTGCTATTAAACCTAAAGGAATAGCCTGTTTCTTACTTAAATCTAGCTTTCTTTTTTCCTCGTTTGGACGGAACTTTAAAAGAAATCGAGTTAATACATAGACACCAAGTAGTAATAAAAATAAAGATATATATGGCTTTGCTATATCTCCTGGTATATTACTAAGAAAAGTTGCACCAGCAAATGCTCCAATGGATCCTGGAATAATCAACCGAAATACTGTTTGTTTATCCACGTTTCCAAATTTTATATGGGATGCCCCAGATGCTGCTGTCGTTACTACTTCTGCTATATGAACAGAGGCAGAAGCAACTGCAGGAGAAATACTAAATGCAAGTAAGAGGGATGTGGATGTAACTCCATAAGCCATTCCAAGTGCTCCATCAATTAATTGTGCAAGTAAACCAATAAATGCAAAAACAAGTAACTTTTTCATACTATTCCCCTTTTATCATTCGAATTAATATAACCAATGTAATTGGTATTATATTCAGTCAAAAAATTTCAGCTACGACTAATCACCTAAAATGACAAAAAAAGGCATAACCACTATGGTTATGCCTTCGGTTTTTCCGATCAGCTGATTATTTTTTATTTTTTTAATTATCGAAATTATATAACTTATTATTCCTACCTGTCAACTTATATTTTAAATTTATTTACTCTTTCATTTGAATCGGTTTTACAGCTGTAGTTTCATCTATATAAATAAATCCATCATATCGTTCAGAAATATTAGACGGCACATAATTACCAATATGTTCGAACTCAGGTTCATATATTACTCCTATAGCTCGATGACCAATTGTCGTACTAAAAAGGGCCTTATTTTCTTCTGTAAATAGTAAATATTTATTAAAGGCTCCAGAACGATGAAGCTGTTCTTCCCAGCTATCTTCTCGTGCAACTGGAATGGGCATTTTTTGATAAGATTCTCCCCATCTTTCTGCGGCAATTACTGTCCCCGTATATGTCCCAAAACCAATGGAGTATATTTTTTCCTCTCCGTACTTTTCTCTTGTTAGTTGTCCTACGTTCACTAAACCTTCTTCTTTCATACTAGTTGCTCTAGCATCACCAATATGCGTATTATGCTCCCAAACAATTCCCTTTGCATTTGAACCATAAAAGTTACTAATAATCTCTAATACTTCCACCATATGAGTATCTCTAATATTCCATGATTGTATATCATCTGTAATCATCGCTTTATAATAGGACTCTGCATTTTTTGCTACTAGTCCGTTAATTTGCAAGTTTAGAGAAGCCTCTTTATCATTTTCTATATATTCTTTTCTCTTCGTCCCAATTGCCTCTAACAGCTGCAACACTTCTTCTCGACAGCTTTCTCCTAAAAAGGCAGCAGACATCCCGTATTGTTCTGGTCTTTTGTTATATGGGTGAAAACATGTTATTGCTTGTATTGCCTTCTCTAAATCTGGGGACTGAATACTTTCCAAGTAGGTAACAATTGTCTCCATAGACTCCCATAAGCTATATACATCTATGCCATAAAAGCCCACTTTTTCTTCTTCGTTTCGTTCTTGATTAAACTCTTTCATCCATTCAATAAGGGGAATTACTTCCTCATTTGCCCACATCCATGTAGGCCATCTGTGAAATTGAGAGAGAACTTCTCTTGCACTAGAATAAGTTGAATGCCCTTTAATATATTGGTTAACTTCAAAACAAGATGGCCAGTCCCCTTCTACTGCTATATAGGAAAAGCCATGGTTAGTTATTAGGTTTTTACTAATTTCTGCACGCATTGTGTAGAATTCCAAAGTACCATGAGTAGCTTCCCCAAGCAAAACAAACTTTGCATTACTTCCCTTCAAGATAAGATCATTTACATCCTCCAAATTATTGATCCTTTTACTATGTTGCTGGATATGGTGAATTGTATCATTCGTTAATATGACCATATATCATGCACATCCTTTTCAAATACTAAAGAACCTACATCCTTTGTTCATTTTATCTTGTTCATAAAATCAATTTGTATGCAGAGGGACAGGGGGGAGGGTCTGTCCCGCCATTTATTACCGCGTTAATCTATTGGGGGTCTGTCCCGCCACTTATTACCGCGTTACTCTACTGGGGGTCTGTCCCGTCACTTATTACCGCGTTAACGCAAAGAGGGACAGACCCTAAAACCGGGTCTGTCCCTCTTTCTTTACTTAGCGTTTTTCTCCATTGGATTCGATTACTTCTTTATACCAATAGAAGCTTTTCTTTTTGATTCTGCGTAGGTCATGTTCGCCTTCTTCGTGTTGGTTGATATAAACGAAAC
>DATMFU010000256.1:0-2655 GCA_035556015.1 Niallia sp.
GATAAAAATAAATTAATAGTGGTATTCTAATTTCATACATAATGAACGTTTGAAAAGATGAAAGTGGTGAGGTATTTGGATAACGAGGAAAGTAAAAATGAGCCTGTGCAAGAAACAACTGGCCAAGGATATATAAAAATCAAGAAATTTTATTTTGTCATGCTATTATTTATTGTAGTTATTGGTGTAGCGGGTATTACAACAATTGCATTATCTTTTGGGGAAGAACCAGCTATTACAGTATCGAATCAAAGAGAAGAATTTAATAAACTTTATACAGCTTATGACACGTTAGTTGCCAAATACTATAAGGATTTGGATGAGACAGAACTTGTCAATGGTGCTATAGACGGAATGTTCACAGCGTTAGATGATCCATATTCGGATTATATGAATGAAGAAGAGGCAGCAAGCTTTAGCCAAACCATCTCTTCCTCTTTTGAAGGAATTGGAGCAGAAATTCAACAATCTGATGATAGTATTGTTGTAGTTGCTCCCATTAAGGGGTCACCTGCGGAAAAAGCTGGTATAAAGCCAAATGATAAAATACTGTCAGTGGATGGAGAATCTTTACAAGGAAAAAGTTCTTCTGAGGCTGTACTTTTAATTCGTGGGGAAAAAGGTACCTCTGTTGAATTAGAAATAGAAAGAAATGGTTCAAGTAAACCATTAAAAATTTCGATAGTTAGGGATACTATTCCAATTGATACAGTATATGGAGAGCTAGGGAAAGATGGTATTGCCAAAATTCAAATTACTAGTTTTTCTGAGCATACTTCTCAAGAATTGGTCGATTTACTAAATGATTACAGTAAGAAAGAGATGAAGGGAATTGTATTAGATTTAAGACAAAACCCTGGTGGACTACTTGAAGAAGTAGAAAAAATTATTAGTCTTTTTGTTCCAAATGGAGAAGTCATTTATCAAATCGAGCATAAAAATGGTTCTATTGACAAGGTAACTTCACAGAATAGTAGTAATATGGATATTCCTTTAGTTGTGATTATTGACGGTGGTAGTGCTAGTGCATCTGAAATATTTGCAGGTGCTGTTAACCAATCGGCTGATGTCCCATTAATCGGTGAAAAGTCATTCGGAAAAGGAACAGTACAAACAACAAGTCAGTTTACAGATGGAAGTAATATTAAATATACAATTGACAAATGGTTAACCCCAAATGGCAGTTGGATACATGAAAAAGGGATTGAGCCAACGGTTCCAGTTAGTCTTCCTAATTATGCTAATTTAACGATTATTAATCCAGATTCTAAGCTGAAAAAAGGCAGTAATTCCGATGAAGTAAAAACCGCTCAAAATATGCTTAAAGCACTTGGTTATCAAGTAGATGAAGTGAATGGCTATTTCGATGATAGTACGGAAGAGGCAACGAAACAGTTCCAAAAGAAAGAAAAGTTAAAAGAAGATGGTGTCATTACAGGTAAAACTACTAATGCATTAATGAATGCACTAAGAGATAAAGTCCAAAAAAATGATACACAAATGAAAAAAGCAGTAGAAGTATTAAAAGAACAAATGAAAAAAAATAAATAATTGAAATAGGGGTGACAATAAAGTGTCATCCTTTTTTCTATCAAGACATAAAAGAGGCGATTCATATGAAAAAAACAGATGTTTATATCTTGTCTGGTTTTTTAGGTAGTGGTAAAACAACTTTGTTAAAAGAAATATTAAAGAAAGAGAAAGAACTAGGACGTAAAGTTGCGGTATTAATGAATGAATTTGGTAAAATTTCTATTGATTCTAATGAAGTAGATGAAGATATTCCACTTAAAGAATTATTAGGTGGATGTGTATGTTGTACCATACAGGATAAATTAGAAGCACAATTGCAACAATTATTAGTAGAAGAAAAGCCGGAAGTCATTTATTTGGAGACAACTGGAGCAGCACATCCAGTTGAAACCATGGATGGAATTTTATCACCCCTTTTTGTTGATAAGCTACATTTTAAAGGAATAATTACGGTGATCAATGGAGAACAATGGTTAACTAGATCAAATTTAAGCCCAGCTATTCAACAATTACTAGTGGAGCAAGCAAGACATGCTAGTTTACTGATTGTAAATAAAGAAGATATACTAAATGAATCTGAAAAAGCAAAAATTACATTTGAATTACAAGGAATTAATCCATATGCCTTTACACTGCTAACGAACTATTCAAAATTTCCTTTTCAAAGATTAATGGAAATGAACAATCAAGTACAAAATAATGTTCAACCTCAATCTATTCAGTCATTACATTTAAGTTCATTTGTATATACCTTTAAGGATACAATTGCATCAGATAAATTTGAACAATTTTTGAGGAATTTGCCAGATACGATTTATCGTATAAAAGGATATGTACAATTTCATCAATCCAACTATCCGGACCTATTTCAATATTCTTATGGGATGCCTTTATTCATAAGGGAAGAAATGAAAATGCCTTTAAATATGGTTTTTATTGGAGAAGATATAAATTGGCAAGATATTGAACTGGAATTAGAACAGTTATCAAGATAATGTACTTTTTTGAACGTGTACTTCATGAAAAATAGGGCAAACTTTGCTTATAATTAATTTATGAAGGATGGTTAAAGTGCTAAAGAAAATGGTTTTTCTTCCCTTATGTTTTCTAATGCTAATGATA
>DATMFU010000257.1:0-14001 GCA_035556015.1 Niallia sp.
TTTTAAAGTCCGCTCGACTTGCATGTATTAGGCACGCCGCCAGCGTTCGTCCTGAGCCAGGATCAAACTCTCCAATAAAGAGTAAGATTAGCTCATTGCTAAACTCTAGCTTTTGTATTACTTAATTTTGTTTTACAACAATAGTTATAAAACAATTATTGTTGACGTTTATTGTTCAGTTTTCAAAGAGCAATTTCAGTCGCTTAAAGCAACTTTTAAATATTATCACAATTTCTCCAAGAAGTCAAGAATATTTTTCTCGTAAACTTCTAAAAAGCTTATTCAAACACTCAATTTGTTACTGTTAAAGCAACTTTTATATCATATCAATATAACAACAGAATGTCAATCATTATACTAAAATAATTTTTACTCACTATCTTACTTAAAGTAGGAGTGATGTTGTTATATGTTGTTATATGGTGTTTTTATATAATAGCATTCTATCATTAACACGTCAATACAACGCAACGAACCAATATATGGTATTTTTCCAGATAGATTCTACATTAAATATTATATCGATAAAATTACAAATTATATTCTTACCTATCAATCAATTGATTTAACGTAGAAAATAAAGAGACACCAAAATGAAAAGTATTTTTATTAGTACGTACAGAGTACTATCTCTAAACATCCTTTTTCATTCAAGTTTGTTTGATTAAAACTTCCTACAGGAAAAATAAATGTCCAAGGCATGCTTACATTAGAAGGTATGGTAAGTGCTGGTATAGTAAATACATGTTCTCCAACTACTTTTCCTTCGCTATTCTTACAAATTATACTTTTATTAATAAATACTAATGGATACTCCGTAAAATTATGGACCAATACTGTTACTAGTAACTCTTGTTTATGGTTCATCGCTTTACGAATCGGTGTACAAACATAATCAGAATGACGTAATTTCTTTGAATGTGTAAATATTTTTTCTATATTTTCTCGGTCTTGAACAGCTATAGCTCTGTCCCATGACGTTTCGAACTGTAATTTCTGCAAAACTATATCACCTCTTATCGTATTATCGTACAAGTGTAACATACGAATACAAAAGAGTGAAAAGCACAAAACTCAGAGAAGTATCTTTCTATGTAAAGTAGTATTAGTAATTTCCTAAAGTAGCTATTCCTTCTATTATTTTTCTTTTTGAATTTGTTAATCTAACTTGATCAATTAACAATTCCCCTTCTTCTTCCTCAAAGAATTCTGCAAAGTTTTGTCCTTCATATCTTGGAACAACATGCATATGAAAATGTGTTAACTCATCAAATTTCCCACCATTTTGACAAATAGTAATACCGTCTGGCTCATACAACATTTTAATCACTTTTGAGATTACCTTTGCAGCAGACATAATAGCATTAGAAGTATCATCATCTAGTTCATAAAAATAGCGAACATGTTTTTTTGGAACAATTAATACATGTCCTTCATTATAAGGAAGATGATCTAAAAAACAACAAACATGTTCATCCTCATATACTACATGGACAGCTTCCTTTTTATTTGCCAACATACAACCTATACAGTCCTCCATGTTATCCTCTCCTCCGTTAGTTTTTCTTATTTAATTATCTTCTTATTAGGCTATTTTCTCAATGGTTGTTGTTTAAATAAAAAAATAAATATAAATCTAAATTCCAACTTTTTTCTATCACGAGAAATATATTAAATAAAGATCCAATTTTATATTTTTAGCTGTTCTTCTATCTTTTCTTCTCCGGTTCCATAATAAATAACCTTTTTTTCTCCGATATCAATACAATATTTAATAATACCGGCCTCAGCAATCTCTTTTAAAAAATCTAAAAAGGGGAGAGAAATGTTAGCGATTGCTTCCAATACTTTATTTCTATTAAATTTGTCGGCTACAACTAAACTCACTTGGGAGTCTGTTTTAAAGTCCGAATAACGGCCTTTATATGTAGCTCGACCTGTATTAACCTGTATTTCGTATTCATTTATCCCCCTTTGATATAACTCATTTAAGAATTCAGAAAAACTTATTACTCCCTCACTTCTTCTTCGAATTATTTCTTGAAATTCACCTTCTGTTAATTTGTTTGTCATTATTAGTACCTCCAATTAGAACTCCCAACCTTACAATTCTATCCTTTAAGACAATACTTATTCACTATACTTCTTCAAGAATCTGACTCTACTACAAAGGCACAATTCTTTTAAAGAATTGCGCCCGATTAGGAAAGAAAATCATCTACAAAACAAAGTCCAAATTCTATATTTAGTTCTACCGTTTATTGTAATGATATCTCTATGCAATGTAACTTTTACATTCATTTGTTTCTATAATAAGCCTCCTTATTCATGCAACTTTCAATAACTCTGAGTCTATTAATAAATCCCTTTGTGTTAAACCTTTTTCCTTTTAGGCCAAATAAAATAAGAAATGGTAAAAAGAAAATCGATACCTAATACTATTGTCCAAACTTTTAGTATTTGCACCATTGCTTCTGTTCGCGAAGGATCATTGACGAAGTATATTACACCCACTAAAAGAGCTGCTCCAATCAGATACGAAAGAACATGCTTTCCCCATCCTTTCAAATAATGCACCGCATGTTCCATTCCATATAGTTTAAGGGGTTTTGGCCGGTCTTTTATAACATAGTAGCGAAATCTCTCATCAGCCCATCGAATCATACTTTTACCAAAACCAATGGAAACGCCTATATAAATTGCTGCAATTGCATGTGCTGTTGTTGCAGTAGCACCTCGATATAAATCTAAACTCGTAATAATAAATAATAGTAAATCAATAACAGGTGTTAAGGCTAAGAAAAATAAGCCTAACTTATTTTTCTTTAGAACATATCGTGAGAATAAACCTAATAATATAACTACCCAAAACCCTATTTCACAAATAACGATCATCCAAGCAATATAATTCAAAAAGACACCTCAAATCAAATTCATTTGTTTTATTTAAGTACACTTTTATTTCTATTAAAAACTTTCACAATAGAAGTCCTTTACCTATTAAATAAACCATTTCCTTTTTCTTACATAATTTTAGTATAAAAACGCTAATTATTGGACTTTGCCCCTAGTAAATTGGAATTATCCAAAACTTGTTAACAAAACCATTATCCCATTTGTAACACCATGAATCATCACAGATGGCCAAATCGAATTCGTACGTTCATACGCTAAAGCAAAAATAATACCGTTAAAAAAAGTAATTGGTATTACATTGTAAGTTGGAATATGAACAATGGAAAAGATAATCGAACTTAACATAACAGCCCCACTATACCCTATCCTTGTACGTAACCATCGATATATAAAACCGCGATAGAAAACTTCCTCATATATTGGGGAAATAACTGCAGCAGAAATAAAGGCAATTACAACGGAAAAGAAATTTATATTTTGCTGCAATGCTTCTGTTTTGCTATTCTCCCACGTATTCCCTGTAAAACTAGTAAGAACGAAAATGATCACATCTCCGACCAATAATATAATCGAAAATACAGCGATAATTTTCCAATCATTTTTAGAGAGAGTTTTAACCCCTACTTCGTTCTATGTAAGTTTTCTTGGACGAAGACTAATGAAATAGACACCTACCATTAGTGTGATTCCTATTGTTACCCCCATTAATGTACCAGCATATAGTTCATTATTAAACCATTTAGAATACATCGGAGAAACAATAAACTTCAAAAAACAAATGACAAAAATAAACTCTAGTAATATTAATAAGATAAATTCTTTACTTCCCCATGGATCCTGCTCTGTCCAACTATTTTGATTGATTTCCACTCCTTATCCCTCTTCCTAAATATGGTATACTGCAACTATATTAGATTACGTAACGTAACCTGCAAGCATTTTTTAGGAGGAATAGGATGAAAAAGTGGACTACAGGAGAAATAAGTAAACAAAGAAATATATCTATTCGCACACTACGCTATTATGATCAAATCAATCTCCTTACACCTAGTTATAAAGATGAGCATGGAAAACGATATTATTCGGAAGAGGATTTATTTAGATTAGAGATTATTATTATTCTAAAATCACTTTCATTGTCGTTAGAGGATATTCACAATATCTTAAATAAGCTTTCCTATAAGCAAATTTTGATATCCCACTATAATTATTTACAAGAACAACTCTCAAAACTTCAAACTAGTATTGCAAATACTACTTCATTAATTAATATGATCGATTTAGAAACATCTTTCTCATGGGAACAAGTGTCCAAGCTTGTTCAAGCATCTGAAAATAGAATGAAGACATGGATGGACTATTTTCAAGAGGATGAAAAGAAGCTTTTAAAAGAAACTATCCCTAGCCTTACTCATAATGATGAAATAACTCATCAATATATTTTATTAATAACACAAATGGAAGAGTACATAAGTCAAGGTATACAGCCTGAATCGGCAGAAGGCTTTCAAATAGCTGCCAAGCTGAAAGATCTATCGGATACCACATTTCACGGAGATGATGATTTAATTAATAAATTTTGGGAAGTAAGAAAATTGCCTACTGAAGAAACAGGATTATATCCGATTTCTGAAGAAGTATTGGAGTTTGTGGAACGCTGTATGGATTATATGTCACACAAGGCATTCGATTAGTTATTAGTGATAAAACTTCCCTATCTTTTTAATGTAAGAACTTATCAATAATAGAAAAAGGCACGAAATTGATTTAACAACATTCGTGCCTTAAAGTGATTTCCTAATTATACGTAGAACCGTTATTAGATTTTCGCCTGAGAAAATATCCGTTCAATCGAATGAATATACTACTTTTTACTATTTATTACTTTATATCCAACAAACAAGATTAAAAACCAAACCGGAGCGACATATAATGCAACACGCATATCCGCAATAAACGCCATTAATACAATAACCATTAATAAGAATGCAATAGCGATATAAGTAGATATTGGATAAAGTGGCATCTTGAATTTCAGTCCAGCTATTTCCTCTTGTGACTTTGATTTTCTGAATTTTAGTTGTGTGAACAGAATAATCATCCAGCTTGTAATTACCGCAACAGTCGCAACAGCAGATATATAGATGAAGACTTTTTCTGGTACTACATAGTTTAAAATGACTGCAATAAGTAAAATCATGGACGAGAATAGAATGCCTCTTCGCGGACTACCATTTTTGCTAAGCGTTTTGAAATATTTAGGGCCATTCTTCTGTAAGGATAGATTGTACAACATTCTTCCTGATCCGTATAAACCACTATTAAATGCAGACATTGCCGCAGTAATGACAACAAAGTTAATAATATGAGCTGCACCAGGGATTCCCACATGATCGAAAATTTGAACAAAGGGACTACCGTCTGAACCGACTTCGTTCCAAGGATATAGAATCATCATGACACCTAAAGCACCAATATAGAAAATTAAAATACGCCACACTACGTTATTGATAGCAGAAGGAATAGACTTACTAGGATTTTTTGCTTCTCCTGCTGAAATACCGACTAATTCAACTCCACCAAATGAAAACATTACTAATACAAGGGACATTAAGATTCCGTGAAATCCATTTGGCATGAAGCCACCGTGTGCCCATAGATTATCAAAACCAATCGCTTCGCCGTGATTACCTACACCGAAGAAAATAATCGCTAATCCAAGAACAATCATTCCAATAATTGCTATAACTTTAATCATTGCGAACCAAAATTCGAATTCTCCGTATGCTTTTACATTTGCTAGATTAATACTTGTCATAACTACAAGTACAACAAGAGCTGTTACCCATTGAGGAATATCAGGGAACCAGTAATTAATATATACACCGACTACTGTTAATTCAGCCATACCTACGACAATCCACATGAACCAATAGGTCCAGCCTGTTAAGAATCCTGCAAAGTTTCCTAAATATTTATTAGCATAAGTACTGAAAGAACCTGATACCGGTTCAGCAACTGCCATTTCACCTAAAGCTCTCATTATCGTAAAAATTACCAAACCACCAATTAAATAGGCTAATAAAATAGATGGTCCAGCCATTTGAATAGTGGAACTAGATCCATAAAATAAACCTACTCCAATGGATCCTCCGAGAGCAATTAATTGCATATGCCGATTACTTAACCCGCGTTTTAGTTGTGTGTCTTGATGATTTTCTTTCATAACTCTTACTCCTCATTCCTTTAATTTTTCAAATACTTTGTGCAAAGAAAGAATAAAAAACGCCCTTTTGGATTAACCAAAAGGACGATTCAACTCGTGTTACCACCTTTAATTTATAAGTAATTCACATTACTTACCTTAAGAAGTACGGTCATTTGACGATACTCTCAGCACATGATTACGGGTGCTTGCCGGTGTAGCCTACTTAGAATGATCTTTTCAGTACACAGCTCCAAGATGAATTCACAATTGTTTTACATGCACCTCTCATCAACCGGTAACTTTCTGTTCGTAAAAATAATTGATACTATTTCTTTTCATAGCCTTTGCTTTATACAAATATTTTGAATTGCTATTAATTTTAACGAAAAAAATTATTTTGTCAATATATTTTAAAAATTCCTTCCTATACATTTCTTTCATAATATAGGACCTTCTACTTTTATTTGTTCAATAGAGACATTTCTTTAAGTAAAAAAGAAGAAGCCTATAAGCACCTTCTTATTTCATTGCTCCTGTCTCTTGAATGATTCTTTTATTACGAGTCCAGCTTCTTGCAAATAATCCTGAATACATTAGTAATGTGCCGACAAGAACAATCAAACCAATATAAACAGACATCATGGAAGGTATTAAAAATGCCCCAATAATAATAGTCGACCTCGCAATTAAGTCTGCACCACTAAAAGAGAGATTAGAGAAAGCAGAATAAGAACCTCTTTTATCACTTGGAATCATGTTAGCTTGTTCGGCATTTCGAATAGGCGAATAGATTAATTCCCCTATTGTAGCGATTAAATTAAAGGCAATTAATATATACCATGTATTCGCTGAAGTGACCGTTGCATAGCCGATACCGTATAGAACTAGTCCCATTAATAAAGCTTGTTTTTTATCGAGCTTGTCTGTAATTCGATTAATGAAAAAAGTAAAACAAACAACAAGCATCATATTCTCAATATTAAGGATACTCAGCATTCGAACGCCAACTAGTTGAAAGCTTCCTAATTCCACTGCCTTAAACGTCTCTGCAAGGCGAATCCCGATATAACTATTTAAGGAAAATTCCGCAGCGAAAATAAAGGTTGAACCTAACACCACTTTCACGAAAGCTGAATCTTTAAAAGCTATTCGATAATTATTCACTAAATCCACTAAAACATTTTGGTGTTTCTTTTGCAATTGGTCCGTAAACTTGTCTTGAAGCCATATACCGTATGCAATCGGGATCATAGTAGATGTACATGTTAACAAAATAAACAATTCTAACTGATGATGTAAATATAATAGTCCTCCTAATGCTGCACCAATTGCCATAGATAAATTTACGAGCCAGTAATCTAAGGCATAAACTGCTTTTCTATTTTCAGGTGTTGTGGAATCAATAATAATAGCATGCATGGCCGGACGTCCTAAGCTACTTGTAATGATAAATCCGATATAGGCGCTAGCAAATAACCAAATTAAATTTCGTTCAGGAAAAAGACTGACTGTCATTAATAAGAAAAACAAAGCATTTAACCATGATGTAGTTAGTAACACTTTCTTTCTAGGGAATCGATCAGAAATATACCCTCCGACTAAGTTAATAAAAAAACCGATTACAACGGTGATGATTAAGAATGCCCCTGCCCAAATCTTACTCATTTCCTGTGCTAAAAACAAAGCCATAAATGGCATAACAGCTGATGATACGGCACGGTTAAAAAAAGAAGTGATCATTCTTACTTTAATATTCCTCGGTAATTCATTCCATTTCATGTTGTCCCCTCCCCTTGATTATTGTATATTAAACTAGACAGAATCTTTTAAAAATAGACAACTTTAAAAACAATGTCCCCTTTTAGGAGAAAATAAAATGGATGATAAATTACTAACCCTTTGGAGATATTATCCTTCTGGTAATATTCGTCTAGAGGAAATAGCAGAAACACTTCAATTAAGTCAAAAGCAAACAACTAGGTATTTAAAAAAGTGGCAGGAAGAAGACTGGTTTGTATTTACACCAGGCCGTGGGCGTGGAAATGTGTCTTCACTGGAATGGAAAAAAAACATTAATGAGCTTTTTGAAGAAGAAGTGATGAAGAGAATGGATGAAGAACCAGTCGAAACAAGCAGTAAATATTTGATGTATGATTGGTCAATAGATACCAAAATGAGACTCATGAATAAATTCCAAACGAAACTTGGTTTTGTTCAAGAATCCACTGATAAGCTAATCGTACCAAAAAGATACCCTTTCATTACTATTCATCCAATAGAGGCAGCAGATGTCGGAAGTGCACATTTAGTAGCAAATATCTTTAATCGCTTAGTTGCTCTTACGGCAGAAGGAGAGTTTATTCCAGAAATTGCCCATAGTTGGGATATATCAGCTAGCAAACTAAGACTTTATTTAAAAAAAGACATAAAATTTCATGACGGTTCTATTTTAACTGCCAATGATGTAGCAGACTGCCTAAATCAACTTCGACACCATCCACACTATCAAAAACTTTGGAAACCGATTGAAAATATAGAGGTGAAAGCACCTACCATTATAGATATTCTTTATCCGAGTGGCTGTAGCTATGTACTTCCGATGCTTAGTATGATGTGTGCGAGTATTTATCGAGAATCGAAGGGACGAATTCTTGGAACAGGCTGTTTTTACTTAGAGGAAAATACGACTCATAAAACGATGATGCTTGCTTTTAAAGATCATTTTCAAGAACGGCCTTTATTAGATGCAGTTGAATTTATTCAAGTTCCCTCCGATTTTAAAAAAGTCTATCATTCTCAAAAAGAACAAAACGACTCCTCTTCTTTTGAAGTGGAAAGTGATTCAGGTTTTGGCATTATCGTGATGAATCATTATAGAGACTCTTCCATTAATAGAAAAGAAGTCCGTGATTATTTACATTGGATTATTGCGAAAAATCGCCCTTCCATTACAGACTGTAACCAAAGAATGATGCCGAATGACAAAAGTATTATTGTTGGACAAAATCAAAACTATACCATGGAAGAAGTTCCACGTCCTAATTTTACAGAGCCAATTATAATAAGAGAAACGAATTATACTAGTGCTACAACACAATGGTTAGTGGCTTTATTTACAAAAGAGGATATTCCCTTTGAAGTGAAGTGGTTCTCCTTTGCTGATATATTAAAGAAAGAACCAAAAACACAAGATGTTGACCTGTTTATTCACGGAGAAATATTTGAATTAAATCAAAACTTTTCCTTTTATTATTTTCTTACAAATGGTTTATCTCCACTTTCTTCTATCATAGAAAACTGTGAAAAATTAACTAATCTAATAGATTGTTACCCGCATACACCATTCGAATCATGGTACAACTTACATATGAAGATTGAAAAAATACTTTTAGAGGAATCGATAGTCATTCCCCTTTATTATCAAAAACGTTATATTCCCTTTTCTTCAGACATCCAGAATATCGAAATTAAGCATTTCGGATATGTGGATTTTTCTAAGCTGTGGGTAAGGCCAGAAATGTAAAAAAAGGACATTAACGTCCTTTTTTTAATGTGAGCACCATTTAGTTGATTTCCATTTTAGTTATAATTCCACTCGTACATTGACCTAAATTGTCAATTCTAATAAATTTCCTTCCGGATCTTCTATCACACTCTCATAATATCCATCCCCTGTTAGACGTGGTCCATTAACAAGTGGATATCCATCCTGTTGTAAACGAGATGTCAGTTGGTCAACATCCTCCTTGCTTCCTAAAGAAATGGCAATATGTGCCCAACCAATTCTATCATCGTGGTCTGGCTGATCAACACCTGCCTTACGCATGATTTCTAGACGTGCTCCCTCTGCAAATGTGATAAAATACGACTCAAATTGCTTTACCTTATTATGATACTTCTCGTTTGATACTCCATTAAAATACGTTTCATAAAAGCTTTTCATTCCTTCTAAATCTTTTACCCAAATTGCTACATGTTCTATTTTCATCTTATGATTCTCCTATAACTTTATCATTTTACATAACTGTGGAACTACTATTTTTCACATCGATTACTTTCTTCTTCATCAATGCATTTAATTTTTCAGAACCTATCACCATAAATGCAATGAAACCTGCAACAACAAATGGGAAAATACCTATTGTCGTTTGACCAGCAACGAAACCAAGAAGTGGCGGTAAAAATGTACTTCCTGTATAAGCAAAAGCCATTTGATACCCCATAATGGTTTGGGAATGTTTTTTTCCAAATCTTGCTGGTGTTTCATGTAACATGCATGGAAAAATTGGCGCTAATCCTAATCCAATCAAAATAAAACCTACAAGAGAAAAAACGGATGGAAGTGGTAAAAATAAAAGGATAGCTCCAGCTAATGCAATCATTTGCCCTATTGCTATAAGCTTTCGATTATTGACTTTTAACGTAATAAATCCTGTTATAAATCTACCAACCGTTATTCCCCCGTAATATAACGAAACCCATCTTGCAGCAACATCTACCGATAAGTCCTTTACATTCACAAGAAAACTACTACCCCATAGTCCGACTGTTGCTTCTGCACCACAATAAAAAAAGAAAGCAATCATCGCCAGTTTTACTCCCTTAATTTTTATGGGCTTTCGATTATCTTCATCTTCTTCCTGGAGGTTTTCAAGCTCTTTCGTACCACTTACACTTCCATGACTGTTTCCAGCAATTTTATTCCAAAGTGGTAAAGAGAAAAATAAAATGATCACTAATACAAACTGAAGACCAGCAATAGCAAGATAACCATCTCTCCATGAATTTTGGTCTGTCAGAAACTGAGCCATGATGATTGGTCCAAGTGTAGCACCGACTCCCCAGAAACAATGTAACCAACTCATATGATGTGCTTTGTAATGAGAAGCAACATAATTGTTTAATCCCGAATCAACAGCACCTGCACCTAATCCTAGTGGAATCGCACATATAAATAACCATATGATGGATGGGGAAAAATAAAAACCAAGTAATGCACCTGCTGTCATAAAACAACTGATTAAAGTGACCAGCCCTGTTCCAAACCGTTTAAGAACGACACCACTAATAAAACTAGAAATGATGGTACTCCCAGCGATTGTCATAAATAGTATCCCAGCTGTTTCAAAAGGTGCCCCAAAGTCAGTTTGCATTAACGACCATGACACTCCCAAAATTGAATCTGGCAAACCTAAACTAATAAAAGCCAAGTAAATGATTACTAAAAAGAAAGTAGCCAACCTTACCCCCAACCTTCCCGATTTCTAATAATGTTTATCTTTATTCCTGTATCATCTGTTCTAGTCCTAGACTTTGTAAACCGAATAGATAGTCCTGCTTCCAATTACTTCTTTTAAAAGCAGGCAAATGCTCTTTCGGGATATAGTGAGAACTTCTCTTCCCTATTTCATTCATCATTGATTGATTCACTTCTTCCTCACTAAATATAAATGTATGAGGATTAATAATCGCTACGAATGATGCTACTAATCTACTAATCGCATCAATTTCATCTTCCTTATCGCTTTCCAATGACTGGCCAAAATTCCGATCATCATATTGTGGAACAAAAGAAATTTCACCAGAAAAGTTTGTGCTCCCTTGAACCACCGTTCCATTTACGATGATTCCAGCACCTGGACCATTTTGACCAGAATATAAATAAACAAGGGAATTACTTTTCTTTTCTTCTTTCATATGGTGATATCCAAAAACGGCTGCATTCATATCGTTCTCCACAATAACTGGCATATCAAAAGTATTCTCCATATATCCCTTTAAATCAACATTCTGGAAGTGCTCATAACCAGGTATAAAAAATATTTCCCCATCTGCAACCGAACCTGGAACACCAATAGCAATGGAACTAATTTTAGGGAATTTCTTCAATATCCCTTCTACAAAATGCTTTAATAATGTTAAATCTTCTTCTACTAAGAAACTGGAGGTTCTTCCCACTTCCTTTTCTTCTCCTAAACAGTTAAACACAATATAATGTGTCTCTGTCCGTTCTAAAAATATCGCCAGCCCTAACATATATTCTGGATTATATCTATACCTTTTCGCCCTTCTCCCACCACTTGATTCATCAAGTCCGACCAAAAGTAGTTCCCCATCCTTTTCCATTTCGGCTAAGAATTTACTTATGGTAGGAAAACTAATGTTTAATTTTTCACTTAGTTCCACTTTAGTAGCGCTTCCAATTTGTATTAGCGTTTTTCTAATACCTTGAAGAATTAGCTTCTTCATTGATTTTGGAGAAGTATCCACTTTCTTCACCCCCAATACAACTAAACTTATTAAACCTCTTTAAAAAGCATCTAAACAACACACTTATTAAAGACGTTTAATAAGTGTCGCTGTTACTATAGCATACTAAAATACAGAAGACAATAAGAAATTCCATTTATTTCTAAATAAAAAAAAGAAAACGAAACTTTTTTATTAGTTAATTCGTAAAATTCTTATATATTAGGAGGTGCAAGTATGACATTATCTATCTTTTTAGGCATTTGTATTGTTTATCTCATTATTTCTTTCTTGATTTTACCTTTTCAGTTTCGAGCTTTAGTTGCACTAAAGAAAGAAGAAAAGAAGTATAAAATCATAGGTAAAAAGCAAGATGATATGTATGATGAAATGGTTGCAAGTCAATTAATTTTGCACCAAAATATGCAAGGAAACCCTATATTCTTCCTAGCCAATATTATGTCTTCTCTTATTTATTGGATGAAACATCGTAAAGAAAAGCCATAAAAAGGTGTTATAAAACCTTATGAAAGGAGTACAAGATGGAAATAATATTAACAAGTATTTTTTCAGTTATTATGATTTTTACTACCTTCCTTTTTTTGATTAAAGCATATATTATAGCCTATAAAAGAAAGGAAATATCACGAAATAAGTTCATTTTTCTTTCCACTATTTCCTTATTAATAAGTGTTATAGTTGCTTCTGTCTTACCCTTTGCTTTTCACGCATTATATAGTTACCTTTATTAACTCTTAAGTAAGACCTTGATAAATACATCTCTTAATTCAATGGTTATAAATTAAATATTAGTAGGAGGATTATCTTGAAAGCAGAAAAAAAGCTCAGAGTTTGTGAAAAAGGACATGAGTATAACAAAAGTAGTGACTGCCAAAGCTGTCCTACTTGTAATAAAGAGAATAAACCACAGAGTGGCTTTCTATCAAAGCTAAGTTCCCCAGCCAGAAATGCATTAGTGCATGAAGGGATTGATACTTTTCATAAGCTTTCACAATACACCCAAAAAGAAATTCTAAAACTGCATGGTATTGGACCAGCTTCTATACCAATTATGAAAAATCATTTAGAAAAAGAGGGATTATCATTTAAGAAATAATGTTATGTATTCCAATATATAGGAATCTTGTATCACCCATGTAAGTAACGATCTTTTTAGTTATTTAACTAGCATTTTCGGTATCTTTTCTAATAAACTTTAAAATAACTGGTTGAATTATCATAATAATAGCACCCAACATTAAAACTAATATCGGTCTTTTACTATTTTCAGTAAAAAAGCAAATACTTGCAATCCCGATAATCAATATAATGAGATTAACTATTTTTACTTTTAAATTAGTTTTATTCAATATAATCACTCCTATTCTTTTAGATTCTTCATTTTCTATGTTTTCTTTTAAATCGATATTGATTATCTATATAGAAACGCTTGTACAGTGACAAGTAAGGAATAAAGGAAAACCACTATCATTACCCCACCCCAAATCTTTCGCTTTTTTTGAAATTCCTCCAATCCCATGATTAAAAAGGTTAAGGCTAGGAACAAAATCATAAAGGGTTGGTAATCAAAATTTTTCGTGAAAAGTCCATATACAGCAAAAAATACC
>DATMFU010000258.1:0-5258 GCA_035556015.1 Niallia sp.
CACCTTCGCTAACCTCCACTGCAAGTATGAACTATGATCATTTTACAGTGATAGGTTGATATTTTTTGCTGGTATATTTGGGTAAATAAGCGTTTCATCTTATCAAGCAAAAACTGTACACTTTATTCTAGCAGTCACAAGGGCACAGAACTTTAAAATAGAGCTTGCAATGGAAAGGTAGGGCAATCGAATTCTGTCTTTCTCTCCATTTTAGGTCAATACTTTGAGCAATCAGAGTACTGACCTAATTCTAAAGTGAAACTCTAATAATCCTTATTGATTATGTACTTGATTTTTAATGATCCTCTCATTTTCTTCTAATTTTTGGATAGTACATTTGAAAGTAATCAACGTATTATTGGAGGAATGTGAGATGAAAGTTGTTATTGTGCCATCGGGATTTAAAGAATGTTTGGATGCTGAGGAAGTTGCTTTAGCAATGGAGCGTGGCGTGAGACGTGTTGATCCTTCAATTGAAATGGAAACGATACCGATGATTGACGGTGGGGAAGGATTTGCAAAAACGATCGTTCGTATAAAAGGTGGAGAATTAATTTATAAAAAAGTAACAGGACCGGTCGGCAAGAAGATCAATAGTCATTTTGGTATTTTTGAAGAAGATGGTAAACGGACTGCTGTCATTGAAATGGCAGCGGTATCTGGATTAAAATTGGTCCCTCGTAATAAAAGAAATCCTTTAAAAACAACCACCTATGGGGTAGGAGAGTTGATACTTGCTGCGCTTGATGAAGGGGTTGACAATATTCTAATTGGCTGTGGTGATTCTGGTACATCAGATGGCGGGGCTGGAATGGCTCAAGCATTAGGAGTGCACTTCAATGATAAGGAACACCGATGTGTCACTATCAATGGTGCAGAAGATTTGATGAAGCTGAACTCGATAGTGACGACCAATATAGATAGACGAATACATGATGTCTCAATTAATGTTGCGTGTAACTGGAAGAATATATTATGTGGTGAAAAAGGTGTTGCACGCGTATTTGGACCTCAAAAAGGGGCCACTCCTAAACAAGTTGAACGATTATCTTCATCGTTAGAACACTATGCAGCTTTAATTCATGAAGCAACCGGGATCGATGTCTGTTCATTGCCAGGCAGTGGTGCGTCAGGTGGATTAGGTGCAGGATTGATTGCGTTTACAGGCGCCATATTACATCCACGTTTCGATATTATTATGGACTACATTCAGATAGAAGAAAAAATTTCTACTGCAGATATTATTTTCACGGCAGAAGGTAGTTTAGATTTTCAAACGCCAAATGGAAAAATCCCTGCGGAGGTAGCGCGAATTGCGAAGAAAAATAATATCCCGGTCATTGCCATTACAGGGACAATTGGAAAAGGAGCAGATTTAAATTATCATGCAGGAATTGATGCGTATAGCAGCATTATTCAAAAACCAACATCTTTAGAGAAAGCAATAAAAAAAGCACCAAAGTGGATAGAAGAAAGTATGGAGTCTGTATTACGACAGGTATCGATTGGCTTAAGACTTGCACAAAAAAAGGATCTTAAAGAAAGTGTTTATTTAAAATGATAACGAGAATGGAGAGGCAACTTGAAAAGCAAAATCGAATCAATCCATGGACACATAAATTATCAATAAAGTCATTAGTTATTATTAGTATACACGTCTTAAGCATGCTCCTCATCATATTGATTGATGGTCTAGACTACCGTGCAAAGATATCCTTATTTGCATTTTTGTCAGCTATGACATTATGGATCACAACTAAAATTCCAGCTGGACTTGTAGCCATTACCCTCATTATGTTCATTATTTTAATGAATGCGGGAGAACCGGATTTGTTATACCATTCCCTTTCTGAGGAAGTAGTTTGGCTCATGATCGGTTCTTTTATTATTGGTGAAGCAGTTAAAGTATCCGGGTTAGCAGAACGTTTAACTCTTTTGATATTGAGTAAGTTCAATAAAAAAAGCAATATGCTACTTGGACTGAGTTCAGTTTTATTTGCTTCAGCATTTTTTATTCCCTCTACCTCAGGTCGAGCAGCGTTATCAATGCCGATTATGAATCAGCTGAGTCAAAAATTTTCAACAAAAGAACAAAGTGTGTTGGCTATTTTGGCACCCGTAATCATCTTAATGAGTACGTCAGCTACGTTAATAGGTGCAGGTTCTCATTTAATTGGAATAGGTTTACTTGAAAGTACGGTTGATCAATCTATTTCCTATATCCAATGGTTGATATGGGGATTACCGTTCGCTCTTGTCATTACATTTGTTTCTTTCTTATTAATAAAATGGATGTTGTGGCCGAGAAATGAACTGAAGGTAATAGAAAGCGGTCAAACAGAAGAAAAAATCACGTGTAAAAAACAGCTCAATGGAGAAGAAAAGAAGACTGTCATTTTGATTCTGTTTTTAATTATAGGTTGGACGACAGAAAGTCTACATGGTTTTGATATCGCGTTTACTACGATGATCGGGGCCATCATAATCATGACCCCGAATTACGGGATCATTAGTTGGAAACAAGGAATGAATTCAGTATCTTGGAATTTGATCCTATTTGTTGCTGCGGCAACTGCACTTGGAAAAGTGTTAGTCGATACGGGGATCGTCAAATGGATTGAAAATGAAATGCTAAGTGTTCTTCACTTGTTTATAGGTGCTCCAGACTGGCTCATTGTTTTGATTATCTTGCTTGTAACCGTGACAAGTCATTTATATATTACATCACATACAACAAGAGCAATCGTCTTTATTCCTGGTTTATTATTATTTGCTGAAACAATTGGAGTTAATCCTGCAACAGTTGCCTTTATAAGTTTAATAGGTATGAACTATTGTGTTACAGTTCCTGTTAGCTCCAAAGCTTTGCTTCTCTTTTATGAAGAAGGCGAAATTTCATATGAGGCTAGTAATCTAGTAAAGATTAGTGCTGTATTAATGCCTCTCTATATAGTAGTGATGATGATATTCTATTTTTCTTATTGGCAGTGGACGGGGATGCATTTGTAAATGTTGAGCTGATGAAGGTTCGTGTTGGAGGAGAGAATGCAGTAATTTATACAGGGGTTGCTCTTATGGATGTTGCAACCCTACTAGTACTTTCATTGAAAGCTTGAGTAAGAGAAAAATACCCCAGTTACTTATCAATACTCAATCCAAAACCCTCCAATATTAACCCCTTTCATCTCCTCAACATTCCCACTATCACTTACAAGTTTCATAGAACCTTTTGCAAACAAGAAATAAGTATCATACGAGTACTCTTCAACTGTTAAAATTTCCACCTTAGTTGTCAATAAGTCATCTGGTGTTGTCGCGGACGTCATTTTTACACACTCAAAGCTTTGAACACATTGATACATATCCTTGCTGCTTATGTAATCTTGGAATGAATCTGGGTGGGTGGGAATTCTAAAAATATTAAAAATGAAGATTATAATTAAAATGAGTATGAATTTCTGCCAATATTTATTTTTTTCTTCTTTGAGTTTTAAACATAGAACGAGAGCGACTAAGGAATAAAGAGCAATCCAACTAACCCAAGATATATCAAAGATAATGACGATAAAGAGGGATACCATTGCTCCGAAGTGCAAGTAGCGGGCTAAAGTCGAGAGTGATTCGGGACGAAACCTGCTCCAGTCGTCTTTTTCGGCTTTAATAAATATTTGATAATAGTACAAAATTATGATGATGATCAAAAAGATAATATCGAACAAAATAATGATCTCCTATATTTATAACTTCCTTATTTTTCCTCCAGCCTGTATGATAATGTTCACATGTGATGCTGTGCCACTATCAACATGGTTTTTTATATTCGAAACATCAATGATCGTCTCAATTTTCACTTGTTTGCCTTCTTTGGCAGTCATCTCTACTTTGTATGGGGCGTTTATCCCCAAAAGTGATAACATCTTTACATCTTCCTCGAAAAGATAATCTTCGTAAAAATTAATGTCAAAAGAGACGTTATCCCTGCTGTTATTTATAAATGAGAATTCACAAATAGCTTGCATTGTATTGTCAGAAATCATATCAAAACTGCATTCACTTGTTTCTACTTCATAGGAAATGGCATAAATACCCGTTGCGAATGTTTTTTGGTAAGAATCTGCAAGGAAGTGAGGTAAAAACAGAGCGCAAACAATGCCAAACAGTACAAAACGTCCTTTATGTTTTTTTAGAGATTTTGATAATAAGATAAGACTGGTGATTAGGAAAAGTAATGAAGTGATTCCAACAAAATGTAGTCCATTTGTCGTTTTAATTGGCATATTTAATATGGAAGCAACTGATTCACCGTAAGGATATTTATGTGGAAAAGGAAAGTTTAAAACAATTGAAATTGCAAAGAGAATTAGAGAAAGAAATAGCAGTTTTTTATTTTTTAACATAATAGCCTCTCAGATACTTAGATTAATAATAAGAAATTTAAAACGTGGAATATTTGTATTTTTATGGAATTATATCTTATTTTACCACAAATATCCAAAAATAGAATTAACCTTAGTGTGAAGTGTTGAAATATAGTTTTAATATATTTGAACAGAATGGGTTTAAATAGACCTTGAGTTTCAAATAAAGTTAGCTTTTTAAGGAATCCCCAATGCTGTAACTTATAACATTTATTATTATCAATACATAGATAAGTAAAGTGAACGATTCTATAGAATGATTATGGACTAGTAATTGTAATCTTCACCCATATCTGTTGAAATCCCCATATCCATCACTAGTAAAGAATATCCACATTCGATACATAGTGCCTATATTAAGAATAGTAAATAACTCCTCTATTTTATAAAAACTAATTTCATTATGTAACCTACTGGAAATATATAATAATAATGTAGTGTTAAAGGAAATCGAAAGGGGTCACACGAATGCGATCAAGGTTAATCTATACCCTATTATGTACATTGGTTTTAATAGGAGGATGTAGTATGGAAAAAGAATTGCCAAATACAGCTGCGTTTCAGGATGAGTTTACTAGTAGCTTGTTAGATTCTACCGAAGAAGTCGAAGAAGGGCACTATTTATTAGAATCAGCAACAGGTGGATATTCCATGCTTTGGCCTAAAAATGCAGTAACAGATGGTCCGCCATTTTATCAAAGAACAAAAGATAGTTTTGAGAAAATTATTTTCTATGACAGAAACGAAAAGGAAAATTATAGATACTCATTTAGTACCACATATTCAACATATGGTGAAAGTGCAATTGAATCTAGTCTAAACATATTAGGTAGTTCTGTA
>DATMFU010000259.1:0-9291 GCA_035556015.1 Niallia sp.
CTGCGGTAGGTGACTACCGTACCGGTTCGATTCCGGTCCTCGGCACCATTTGTACTTAATCCTTTGCCAGTGTGGCGGAATTGGCAGACGCGCACGACTC
Source organism: Niallia sp. (assembly GCA_035556015.1). Taxonomy (GTDB): domain Bacteria; phylum Bacillota; class Bacilli; order Bacillales; family Cytobacillaceae; genus Niallia. Next base: position 101 of record DATMFU010000259.1, read on the forward strand.
AAAATCGTGTTCCTTCGGGAGTGTCGGTTCGACCCCGACCACTGGTATACCAAAGGTATCAAGGCTTTAGGAGCTTTGATACCTTTTTTGTTTTGCCTTTTAAAAAAATGTTGACTGCATTTTAAATTTTTAGAATAAGTCATCTAATTTTTCTGCTAATTTTTTAATAATTCTTGATGATACAAATTCATCGGATAAGCCTCAAGAATTACAGCATATGATTTATTTCTTCTTAAGTGGTAAAGGAAAATATGAGGGATTTGGAAGGAAGTAGGTTAGCAAGTAGTTGGCAATTGGACTTTATTACGACAGGTGAAAATAATATTTTGGAAAAATGAACGCTAAAGGGATAGCTACACGAGTAACTCCGTTAACTAACTTCTGCACAGATAACATTGATAGTAAGTACTTTGACGATTTTGACGAGACTGTAGAAGTGCTTCCCACTGAGCGCGTAAAGAAAGTAAAAAATAACATGGGGTGACTAGAGCTCAGGCTATTTTTTTAAAAAAAGGTTTGCATACATTTTGCAAACCTTTATTATGATAAACAGGCTTTAATAGGCTTGTTCATAAGAATCAAGGTTTATTCCACTATTTCATGTACATTACATTCACCAAACCACTCTTTTGCTTTATTGATAATAGGTATACTAGGATTATGATAGAAGACAATTAAGTTTTCCTTTGCTCTTGTGCAACAAACATAAAATATCTTTTGTGTTCTTGTTAATATACTTTGTTTGTCAGTTCTATTACAAAATAAGTATTCAAAGTTATATTTGTTCCATTTACCATTATCAAGAATGACAAGAACATTATTAAATTCCTCACCTTTAATCCTATGTTGTGTTGAAAATGGTGTAAATCCCTCTAAATATTTAAATAAATTTTGAAATTCGTGATATTTTACATGCTTAACTCTGTTAAAAAGATAAAGATTATCTTCAATAAAATTATTGATATTATCATCTTTTTTACAAAATCCACTATTATCAGCGAAATCAATTACTGTTTCTATGGTTTTATCAGATATTTCCTCAATTTTATCAACAATGGACTTTATCTCTTTCTTTTTAGAAATGGAGGTCACCTTAAACTCAGTTCTTCTAATAAATTCATTGTATTTTTTATCTTTATATAACTGAATAAGAGACTGGATTTTAAATAAATGCTTAATTAAGGCATCTCTTTTTGTTCCATTCTTATTATCGTCATTATTGTCTTGCTTTTTGTCATCTATAAGAGAATCTTTGTTTATATATATTTTTCTGACATGAGAAAATGGGAGATTTTTCAATTGATTATAAAGTTGATTAGTATGGGAGTCTTGCATTATTAGATCCTTTTTTAACTGTCTTTGCCTATTTTTTATAGGATATAAATCAACTACTTCCTCAAATGTTATATTATTATTATTTAGTATCTTCTCTCTTATTTCTTCTGAATCTTGTTTAACTTTATTTAATACATCATTTTTAAATGATATTATGGGCTCCTTATCATAAATCTCCATTAATTCAGAAAATCCAGCCTTAGCAGCAATCAAATTATGTGTGAGGTTTAATTCCTTTGTTTGAGTTGTGTCTTTAAAATCCCATGTTTCAAAAAAACTAGTAGTCTTGATCATATCCAAGTTATCATTTGAAGAATATAAAAATTTAATACTTCCTTCTTTTACTGAACCATCATACATATTAGGAGCTTTTTGGTCAGATGATGGTACTTGGACTAAACTATCTATTCTTAATCTATTTGCTAATTCAATAACTAACCTTGGATTTCTTCTGTTTTCTTGTTTTTGGAATTCTACGATATCCCCTGAAGCAATATATTTCTCTAAACTGCCAATACCATCATCATAAATTGATTGCATTGAGTCACCAAAAAATCCAATGATTGTTTTCTTTTTGCCTTGTTTCAGATGTTCCAAAAAAATCTCGACTATTAGTGGGTTTGTATCCTGATATTCATCAATTAAAATAAATTGATACTTATCCTTCAACAAATTACAAAGTAAAGGATGTGATTTAAACATATAATTAGCCAATTCAAGAACCTCATCATGAGAAATGATGCCACTGTTAACTAGAGTGAATTCTTTATATTGGATGCCATCTTCTAATTTATTAAAATATGTTTGATCAATAATTTCGTTTGATCCTTGAATTTTAATTTTAGAATTTTCATTATTGATTAGAGATACCAGCCCCATTTTTAATTCTTTTTGAAATTTTTTAATATTTTCCCATAGAAATTCATGAATTGTAGATACTCTTAAATTGCTATGATTAACTCGTCCTCCAATTTCTTTTACTGCTGTATTTGTATATGTAATGCAAGCAATCATAGAATTAGGATTATCATGAATTACTTTCTTTATTACTTGAACTAATGAATATGTTTTACCACTACCAGCCCCACCAGTTAATAGAAAGTTTTTATTTTTTTCAATGTGTTTAAAGAGCTGAATAACTTCTTTTTCTAGTTGTATTTCAACCATAATAGACCCTCCTTTATATAATTAGGTATTTCCCAGTTACTATATTCTTTTCCAGATTCATCTATCTTACTATTCAATAGTATTTCCATTGCAAAAGAAGGTTTCTTATCTATACAATTTTCCGATAAATCATAAACATCCATATCATCATTTTCAAAATGTTTTATATTCTTGAGGCTATGAAAATTATCTTTATTTTTGATAATAAATTCTCTATTTAAATGAAAAAAGGAATCCTCAAAACTTCTAGCATGATATTTTTGATTTTTAGAATTGGGTTCTATTGTTTGATAAATAATAGCTACGTTACCGCTCTTGTCTAGTTCCCAAATTCTATTTTCTCTATTTTTTTTAATTAATTTTTGGTTGAATGAAAGACTACGTAGGTAATCCAATTCATTTTTGTGTATGCCGGTTTGAATATTATTTTCTATTGTCTGTTCAAAAAAGTACTTAAGAGAGGAATTAGTTGTTAGAGAAGCTTCATTATCAGATACTCTACATTTCTTAGTCTTTGTTTTACGATCTTCTATCACTTGCTTCCCTGAATCAATATCTGTGATAATCAAAGACTTAATTCCAATAAAGTCTATAAACTTTTCAAAAACTTGAGAATAGGCACCTACTTCTACAACTGAGATATTTTGAGAAATTAGAGATGGACTAGAGCTATATTCTGGATTATTATCAATTTTTTTCATCATTGCAGGTAATAATATGCGTTCAGTTTCGCCTTCAATAAATATAGCTTTATCGGCAAAAAATAATTCAGATCTATGGATTGTCAAATATTGTTTTAAAAATTTAAAGTTTTGTATTTCTCCATCTTTTTTATATTCTTTTTCTAAGTCTTTGAGATTTTTAGAAATCACTTCATTTTTCGCTTTTTTATAAAAGTATTTAATATCATTATAATTACTTGCAGTTGTTATATGTGAGGAATGAGTTGTTATCAAAGTCTGTAAGTTGAATTTAGGTTTCCCATCAATACCCATACTAGCTTCACTTAATATTTTTTTGATGTTATTAATAAATATATACTGCATTTGTGGGTGAGTATGAGCTTCTGGTTCTTCTATAAAAAGTAAATTAATATCGGCAGGCATCTCATTTTCTTTATGTTCTTTACGAAAATTACTAATAATCAGTTCAAGTTCAAAAATCATACTCAATAAATTTAAGTATCCCAGACCATTATAATTTTCAGGTAATGATTGTTTTTCAATATGTTCATACATTACGGTTGTATTACCCTTTAATAACTCTTTATGTTGTAAAGTCGATACTATTTTTATATTAGAGTCTCCTTCCTTTATGCCACCGAATTGTTTTACTTTGTCAATGACTATTTTGAATAACTCTTCATATACTCCATCTAATTCTCCATCAGTCTTACTAAGAGTTGATTTGAATTTCTGGATTTCCACAAGTCCTTTTTCATTGTCGGCTTTACTCTCATAGTATTTTGAGGATAAAGTTGATAAGGAGTTGTCAGAAGTATTATTTGAAATATTCCTTTTAGCACTTATTGTCTTAAAATTAATAATTTTGTTTAGAGGAATATTCTCTCTTGTCAGGTCAATATATTCTGAGTCATTTTCTTTTCTCGTAAATGAATTAAATTCGATAGATTTTTTTTGAAGTTTAAAATAATTTTTATGATTTTTTTTCATGAAGTCATTGAAATAATTAAAGGATATTGGATTATCGCTAGTATCTAGGTTAGAGGGTAAAATATCGCCACTAGCTTTTATAATTTCTTCCTTATATATTTTGAAATCAGATCTTAGTCTACTTAAATCAGCTTCGAATAATATATATTCAAAAGATAATACAATTGTTCTATTATCTGGGTCTAAGTCCATCATTAGCTGACAAATATTTGATAGATTATCTAATTCATCATAGTTAATAAATAATTTTAATTTAATTCCTATAGGGAATTGCATTTTTGATAATAATGAATCAGAATCCACTATATCATTAAGGTTTTTTTGGAAATCAATATTAAAATCATCGTAGGAAAAATCATTTGAACCATTCTTTGTTCCAATAAATTTCTCAAGTATAGAAAGTAGAGATGTTTTACCGCAGTTATTCTTTCCAATAATCAATGACAAGTCATTTTCTACGTCGAGATTCAAAGACTTTAGTAACCTGTAATTTTCAATTTTAATTTTTGTAATCTTCATTACTATGCTCCTAATGTTTTTTATTTAATAGTTATGAACCAACACTATTGTACCATTAATTGGATAATTTTTTTTAGAATAACTAGAATTTATATAGGAGACTAGAACTATATATAGTTAAAGGGAGGGAGTAATCAGAGTATGACCTTTTTTGTGCTTTATATAAGAGAAGTAAAGTGCTAATCGTGTAAACAATAATTAATGAATTAATACCTTCAAACCCCTGTTTCTTCTTTTTATCATCTTCTCATTTCAATCCTACTCTTATTTTCTAAGTAAAGTAATGTCAGACTAAATTAAAATGATTTTCAAAACCTTAATAAAAGTTTACCCTCCTTTAAGATTGGATTAACGGACGAATGCTACGATGGAAGTATTCGAAAGGGGGAACTGATTCATGTATTTATTGCACGTGAAGAAAGTGTTACTTCTTTTATTATTTGCCTTATTTATTGTAGGTGGTTCTGTTTATGCTGCTACTTCGATCAATTATGATTCTAATGATTTGCTTCAAGTACAATTATTAGGTGTGAATGATCTACATGGTCACCTTGATACGTATGATCATTTCAATGGAAAAAAAGTCGGTGGAGCAGAATATTTGGCTGCTTATCTTACTAAATATCGCCAAGAAAATGAACATACTTTTCTCATTCATGCTGGTGATATGGTTGGGGGCAGTCCACCTATCTCATCTCTTCTTCAGGATGAACCAACAATGGAGTATTTAGATCTCTTACAGTTTGATGTAGGAACAATAGGGAACCATGAGCTAGATGAGGGGATCGATGAAATGAAACGACTTCTAATTGGAGGCTTTCATCCAATTACTGGCTACTTCCCAGGATCAAAAACCCCCTATATATCTGCTAATATCATCGATAAAAAAACAAATAGGCATGTGTTTCCACCATATTTGATTAAAGAAATTGACGGGATTAACATTGGTTTTATTGGTGTTGTCACAACCGATACAAATTTATATATTCCCCCTGAACATCGTGATTCGATAAAAATCACTGACGAAGTAACAGCAATTAATAAAGCAGCTGATGAGTTGAAAAAACAAGGAGTTAAGTCGATTGTTGTTCTTGGTCATATATCCTCCAAGTCAAATCTTGATGGTACCCAACCGGATGAGGACTTTGCTAAAATGGCTCCTGATATCGATGATGAAGTAGATATTCTTTTTGGTGCACATAACCATCAGTACACAAATACAGTTGTAGACAATAAGCTTATTGTTCAAGCCTACTCATATGGAAAAGCATTCTCCCAGGTCAACATAGGTATCGATAAAAAATCAAAAGACATCATTCATAAAAAAGCAGAAATCATTCTTACTGACCACGAACGAGTCAAACCAGACGCGGATGCAATTGAACTTATTCATAAATACAAACAAAAAACAGATACCTATGTAAATCAAGTTGTTGGCACATTACCTGATGAGGTCTCAAAAAAGAAAAACAAAGATGGATTTTCTCCTTTAGGAAGCATGATCGCAGATTCATACAAAGCAAATATGAACACAGACTTTGCGTTTGTGCATCAAGGAGGTGTGAGGGGGAGCCTTAACAAAGGGGCTGTAAAAAGGAAAGATCTCCTAACCATATTACCTTTTGGACACAAACTCGTATCCACTTCCTTAACTGGAGATCAAATAAAAAAAGTTCTTGAACAGCAATGGAGAGTAAATGAAAAAGAAAATATATTACAAGTCTCGGGTTTTTCTTATACGTATGACAATCAGGCTCCTATTGGCAACAGAATAAAGTCTTTGAAAGAAACAAACGGAAAAATCATTGAACGTGATAAAACATACACCGTCGCTATAACGGATTACTTATCCTTTGGTGGAGATGGATTTACGTCGTTTGAAGAGGGAACAGTAATAGAAGAAGGGCCATTAGATGTGGAGGCATTTGCTGAGTTTATAAAGGTGCAAAGAACTAAAAAATAGAATCTTATAAAAATACAAAAAGAAGAAACCTTGGCATAGCACAGGGTTTCTTCGTCTTCTAAAAAAAGGGTTATATAAAGATCTAATAACTATGATTCAGAATTACGAACTTTTTTCAGATGGAATCTCTTGATGAATTGGATCATAGGTCTAATAAAAAATAGTGCACTTCCCACGATAAACATCCAAATAGCATATGTTTCTAATGGTTTCCAAAGAAAGAGCACACTACCAATTAGAAAACAGAGGGCTATAAAAATATCATTAAGGTTATAAAAGAATTCATAACGTTCATTAATAGTAATTTCGTGCTGACCAATTTGTACATCAATGTAATTAGGCTCATTATCCACTTTAAATTGTTTCACACTTTCATCTCCCTTGTAAGGATTATTCCCAGTGTGAATAGCAAAAAAACATCGGTGTTTACTTAATTTCCTTAAACAAAGGGTGTACAAGTTTCAAATAAGTTATGCGTATAATATTTGTTTCAATCCTCTGGTATCTACATTATGAACAACAAAATATTTTGATCTCCATTTATTGAAAATATATTTCTAAAAAATATACAGTAGAAGCCTGGATAATGCACCTTACTCTATATCAAAACTACATTTTCTAAATCGTTTTTCTTTGCATGTAGGATTATTGGCTGTCTTATACGAATGCCAAAATCTCGGTTCAATACTCAATCCAAAACCCCGCAATATTCAACCCCTTCATTTCCTCAACACTTCCATCATCATTTGCAAGTTTCATAGAACCTTTTGCAAACAAGAAATAAGTATCAAACGAGTAATCTTCAACTGATAAAATTTCCACCTTAGTTGTCAATAAGTCATCTGGTGTTGTCACGGAAGTCATTTTTACACACTCAAAGCTTTGAACACATTGATACACATCCTTGCTGCTTATGTAATCTTGGAATGAATCTGGGTGGGTGGGAATTCTAAAAATATTAAAAACGAAGATTATAATTAAAATGAATAAGAATTTCTGCCAATATTTATTTTCTTCTTCTTTGAGTTTTAAACATAGAACGAGAGCGACCAAGGAATAAAGAGCAATCCAACTAACCCAAGATATATCAAAGATAATGACGATAAAGAGGGATATCATGGCTCCGAAGTGCAAGTAGCGGGCTAAAGTCGAGAGTGATTCGGGACGAAACCTGCTCCAGTCGTCTTTTTCAGCTTTTATAAATATTTGATAATAATACAAAATCACGATGATGATCAAAAAGATAATATCGAAAAAAATAGTAATTCCCCCTATTTATAACTTTCTCATCTTTTCTCCAGACTGTATGATAATGTTCACATGTGATGCTGTGCCACTATCAACATGGTTTTTTATATTTGAAACATCAATGATCGTCTCAATTTTCACTTGTTTGCCTTCTTTGGCCTTCATTTCTACTTTGTATGGAGCGTTTATTCCCAAGAGTGATAACATCTTTACATCTTCCTCGAAAAGATAGGTTTCGTAAAAATTGATGTCAAAAGTGACGTTATCCCTGCTGTTATTTATAAATGAGAATTTACAAATAGCTTGCATTGTATTGTCAGAAATCATATCAAACCTGCATTCACTTGTTTCTACTTCATAGGAAATAGCATAAATACCTGTTGCGAATGTTTTTTGATAAGTATCTGCAAGGAAGTGAGGTAAAAACAGAGCGAAAACAATGCCAAGCAGTACAAAGCGTCCTTTATGTTTTTTTAGAGATTTTGATAATAAGATAAGACTGGTGATTAGAAAAAGTAATGAAGTGATTCCAACAATTTGTAAGCCGTTTATCGTTTGAATTGGAATATTTAATATGGAAACAACTGATTCACCGTAAGGATATTTATGTGGAAAAGGAAAGTTTAAAGCAATTGAAATTGCAAAGAGAATTAGAGAAAGAAATAGCAGTTTTTTATTTTTTAACATAATAGCCTCTCAGATACTTAGATTAATAATAAGAAATTTAAAACGTGGAATATTTGTATTTTTATGGAATTATATTTTATTTTACCACAAATATCCAAGAATAACTTGGACCTATATTCCGAATAGTAAATAACTCCTCAATTTAAAAAAACAAATTTCATCATTTAATCTACTGGAAATATATGATAATAATGTAATGTTAAAGGAAATCGAAAGGGGTCTCACTAATGCGATCAAGGCTAATCTATGCCCTAATATTCACACTGGTTTTTATAGGAGGATGTAGTATGGAAAAAGAATTGCCAAATACAGCTGCGTTTCAGGATGAGTTTACTAGTAGCTTGTTAGATTCTACTAAAGAAGTCGAAAAAGGGCACTATTTATTAGAATCAGCAACAGGTGGATATTCCATGCTTTGGCCTAAAAATGCAGTAACAGATGGACCACCATTTTATCAGAGAACAAAAGATAGTTTTGAGAAAATTATTTTCTATGACAGAAACGAAAAGGAAAATTATAGATACTCATTTAGTACCACATATTCAACATATGGTGAAAGTGCAATTGAATCTAGTCTAAACATATTAGGTAGTTCTGTA
>DATMFU010000260.1:0-4866 GCA_035556015.1 Niallia sp.
TGATAAAGGAATAGATAGAATGCAAAAAGAAGTTGCTGCAAAAGTAGAAAAAGATAATTCGAATAAATAATAACTGTAAAAGGGTCTGACTCCCTATATGGGGTCAGACCTTATGTGAAAGACACCCTTAAATAAAGTAAAAGAAAGGGGATTAGGGTGATGGAAACAGTTCCAGCGACGAAAAGAGAGAAACCAGTAAAAATGAAGCAATCTAAAAAATCTTCCTTTACACCATGGGTATTTTTAGCACCACATTTAATTATTTTTGGTATTTTTTTTCTTATCCCCATATTCTTTGGTATTTATATTTCCTTTACGGAGTGGGATTTAATTAGTTCTCCTACATTTGTTGGACTGGATAATTACAAAGAGATATTATTACAATCTGATTCTATCTTTTATGAACAACTACATACAGGTTTAAAAAATACCTTTTTATTCGTGTTATTTGTAGTTCCATTTTGTATTCTTGTTCCATTGTTACTAGCGTCTGCACTAAATAGCAAACCGATGTTTTGGAAATTTTTTCAGTCGCTTTTCTATTTACCTTCTTTGTTTGCAATTTCCGCAGTCATTATTATTTGGACATTAATGTTTAATGTGACATATGGACCGATCAATAATATTTTTCACTTAGATACAGTTTGGACTGGAACGCAGCCATATGCATGGATCGCTTTAGTCATTGTGACTGTTTGGTGGTCAATTGGAGGAAATATGATTATTTATCAAGCCGCTTTAAACGGAATTTCAAAAGATTTCTATGAAGCAGCAGATATTGATGGTGCGTCTGCTTTCCAAAAATTTATGAAGATTACCTTACCTAGCATTAGAGGGCAAATTCTTTATACGGTTGTTATTACGACTATTGCTCACTTTAATGTGTATGGTCAGCCACTTATGTTAACTGGTGGGGGACCGACAGATTCTACAAGAGTGTTATTAATGTATATTCAGCAGAATGCTTTTGGTTCTGGTCAATCCATTGCAGGAATAGCATCGGCAATGGCAGTAATTCTAGGTTTATGTATTATGGTTGTTGCATCACTTCAATTCTTTTTCTTAAGAGAAAAGAAAAACTAATAATTAGGAGGGATGATGATGAGCGGAAAAAGAGTCAATCCAATCCCGAAAATAGTAGCTTTTGTATTTTTGCTAGCGATGGCTATTATTTGGATTGTTCCATTACTTTGGGGGATTGTAACTTCGTTTAAATCCGAGATTGAACTACAAACGGTTGGCTTTAAATTTTTGCCGATAGAATGGGTGCTATCCAATTACACCTCTCTATTGGTAGATAATGCAAGTACACCGTTAATTCGTTGGTTTACGAATTCTTTAGTTATCTCTGTTTCACATACTTTACTTGTGTTAATTATTGTTACCTTATCCGCCTTTGCTTTTAGTAGATTGGAGTTTAGAGGAAAGCGGTTATTATTCTCATTCCTAATGGCGACTATGATGTTTCCAGCAGTTGTGAATTTAATTCCTCTTTATAAAATTATTGATCTTTTCGGCTGGGTAAATTCGCCGATTGCCATGATTGTTCCTGGTGCTGCAGGTGTATTTAATATTTTTCTAGTTAGACAGTTTATGAATAATATTCCAATAGAATTCGATGAAGCAGCAAGAATGGATGGGGCTACTGATTTTCAAATTTTGAGAAAAGTAATATTACCGCTTATCAAGCCAGTATTGTTGGTTGTTTCTTTGTTTTCTTTCACTGGCTCTTGGAATGATTTTTTGTGGCCGTCTATCGTATTTAATGATGTCGATAAGATGCCAATTACACCAGCTTTACAGCTTCTACAAGGTATGTATCAATCACAACCTACCTTATTAATGGCTGGTGCGTTAATTGCGATTGTTCCTACCTTTATTCTTTACTTGTTTGCACAGAAGTATTTCTTGGATTCTATGTCACTATCTGCTGGAGTGAAAGGGTAATGAATAGAAAATTGGAAAGAAACTTAGTGAGAATAGCAGGGATTTGGCAAATTATTGATGGGCTTATAACGATTCTCATCTATGGTACGTATAAAAAGGTAGAGGGAGCATCTTTGATTGAAAATACTAGTTTTGTCTATATGAAGGCGATTGAATCTGTTGTCGGTAGTATCTATATTTTTATCGGTATATTTGGTGCTATTTTAATCGCGTTAGGCATGTTTAATCTAGTATGTGCCCATAAGTATATAAAGGATAATCAAGTACATGTCAAAGTTGCCATTTGGTTCATTATTTGCGGGTTAATTAGCTATGTAATAATGGATATTTTCAGTGTTATCTTATGCATATCTGCAGGGGTTATTATTCTAGCAAAAAATAAGAGTATTAAACAATTAAACCGAACCAATAAAGAGCGCATAGGAGGAAAAGTGAATGGAAAATCTGCATCCTACACCTCAATTTAAAAGAGACAAGTGGTATTCCCTAGATGGGAAATGGGACTTTGCCTTTGATGATAAAAAGGCAGGGGATAAAGAGAAGTGGTACGAACATTTTCCGAAAGGAACACAAATTCAAGTGCCTTTTACGTATGAAACAAAAGCAAGTGGAATTCATCAAACAGATCATCATGAAACAGTATGGTATGAAAGGACTTTGCATATTAATGACTTAAATAAACATCCTATTCTCCATTTTGAAGGAGTGGATTATGAGGCATTTGTTTATATAAATGGAAAACTTGCAGGAAAGCATCAAGGTGGTTATCATGCCTTTTCGGTAGATATTTTCCCATTTGTTCATATTGGAGAGAATAGGTTAACCGTTAAAGTGAATGATTCGAAAGACTGTTCACAACCAAGAGGGAAGCAAAGATGGCGAGAAGAGAATTTCGGATGTTGGTATGTGCAAACAACAGGAATCTGGAAGACTGTTTGGTTGGAATATGTATCACCAATCTATCTCAACCATGCGAAAATTACTCCTCTCTTTGATGATCAAGAAGTGTTAATAGAATTAGAAACGAAAAATATACCTATTGATCAAAATGGATATAAAGTAAAAGCCATTGTCTTGTTTGATGGAAAACAAATGAATGCATTAAGTGCTACTGTTATAGATGGAGTAGCTACTCTACAGGGCAGTGTACTAGAAAGAAATGATCCTTGGACGATGCGAGCTTGGACTCCAGAGGATCCTGCTTTATATGATTTGCAATTCACTTTATACAAGGATAATGAGGTAATAGACGAAGTTTCTTCTTATTTTGGAATGAGAAAAATTTCAATAGAAGGTAGTAAGATTCTTCTTAATAATAGAGAACTTTATCAGCGACTTATTTTAGATCAAGGATATTGGCCGGAATCGGATTTAACTCCTCCAAATGTGAATGCCTTAGAAGTAGATATTCAAAGCATTAAAGACTTAGGGTATAACGGGGTAAGAAAACACCAAAAAGTGGAGGATTCAAGGTTTCTATACTTAGCAGACAAAAAAGGATTACTTGTATGGTTGGAGGTAGGTTCCACTTATACCTTTAATGATCAGGCGGTCAAAAAATTTACACAGGAATGGATGGAGATTGTTAAACAAAGCTATAATCATCCAAGTGTGATAACATGGGTACCTTTTAATGAATCATGGGGAATTCACGATATCCATGTTAATAATAGACAACAGGACTTTACGAAAAGTATTTATTTTATGACCAAAACATATGATCCGATGCGCCCAGTAATCACAAATGATGGTTGGGAACACACCATTTCTGATATTATTACCCTTCATGATTATGAAGAATTTGGGGCCATATTTACAAAACGTTATCAAGATAAAGAGTTGCTTTTGTCTAATAGCATGCAATTCAATAAAGATTTTTATCCTTTTGCTGGTAGTCATTCCTATAAGGGGCAGCCTGTAATTATTTCAGAGTTTGGTGGGATTGCTTTCCGTACAGAAGAAGGATGGGGGTATGGCAATCAAGTTAAAGACGATGAATCTTTTTTTAAACGATTCGAAGAAATCCATCATGCTATTCAAGATTTAGATTATATTGTAGGGTATTGCTATACACAGCTTACAGATGTTCAACAAGAAGTTAATGGCTTACTAACAATGGACCGACAGCCTAAAGTTTCGGTAGAAAAGGTAAGAGAAATAAATATGAGAAGAATGAAACCGTAGGAGTGTGTATATGATGAATAGATTTGAATATCCAAGACCTCAGTTTGTTCGATCTGAATGGGTTAATTTGAATGGCAAATGGCAGTTTGAGTTTGATGATAATAACGACGGTTGGAATGATAAGTACGGAAATCAAGAAAAGTTATCTCAAGAGATAAATGTTCCTTTTGTTTATCAATCCGAGCTAAGCGGTATAAAGGATCGTACCATTCATGAAAATGTTTGGTATAAAAGAGAGTTCGAATTAGAACATCACCAAGATAAGGTTACTTATTTACATTTTGGAGCGGTTGATTATTTTTGCAAGGTATATGTAAACGGACAATTGGTTGGAGAACATGAAGGTGGCCATACATCCTTTCGTTTTGATATATCCAATTACTTAATAAAAGGGAAACAAATCATTACAGTTTTTGTTCATGATCCTTTTGATGATGAGACTATCCCCCGTGGAAAACAATTTTGGGAAGAAGAATCTAGGGGAATATGGTATACAAATTCAACAGGAATATGGCAAACAGTGTGGTTAGAGACCATCCATAAGGAACATATTGACAATGTTAAATTCACCTCTGATTTTGATCAAGGTGTTGTTTGGTTAGATTTTTCTGTAAGCGAAGCTACAGCTTTAAAGGAAAAGGATAGATTTATTAATTATAATGTTCGCTTTAAGGATATCGTAATAGCTGAAGATAGAGTAAAACTAAGTGATAGCCATATAAAAAGAGCGATAGA
>DATMFU010000261.1:0-9274 GCA_035556015.1 Niallia sp.
CAGGGCAAACATTAAATGTTGATCCTGCTGCTTGGAACAAGATGAGGAATTCCTTTAATGAATTAGGTTTAGGAGTAAGAACAGGAATAGATTTACCTAATGAAATGGGAGGATTTAAAGGACAAGATACACAAATACCAGGTAATTTAATGTTCTTTTCAATTGGACAATATGATACATACACAAATATGCAATTAGCCCAATATGTTTCCACTATAGCAAATGGTGGATATAGAATTCAGCCACGATTGCTGAAAGAAATAAGAGAATCTGGCCAAGGAGAAAAATTAGGACCTGTTATAAAAGAAATCCAGCCAAATGTTTTAAATAAACTTGATTTAAAAGAGGGGTGGATAGAACAAGTGCAAAGAGGTTTCCGTATGGTAATGCAGCCTGGAGGAACAGCTAGTAATTTTTCGGGAGCTGCCTATAATCCAGCTGGGAAAACAGGAACGGCCCAAGCATTCTATGATGGTCCTATAACAAGTTATAGACAAACTCCAGTTATGAATGTAAGTTTAATTACTTATGCTCCTTACGAGAATCCTGAAGTAGCGATGGCGGTAATGGTTCCGTGGGTGTATACTTCAGACAGTGGACCCTCACCAAACCTTACGATTGGTAAAAGGGTACTGGACAAATACTTTGCATTGAAGAAGAAAGAGAATAGAGCAGAATAGCTGTTAATAAGACTGTTTTTAAAATAGGAAAAACAAGATCAATTAGAGTTATTTGTAATTCTAACGAATTGTTTTTTCTATTCCTAAGACAGTTTTTTTGTGTTTATCAGGAATTAAATAATAGAATATCTTGACTGTTTTCATCCATATTAATAACTAATACTAGTATTAATATTAATTTTATAATCTTAAGACATTCGATAGAATATTATTCCAATTAGTTATTAATAGAATAATCTACAGTTTTCTATTACAATAGAAAAAGAATATTAGAGGAAAGTGTGATTATAAGTTGGGAAATAAGAAAAAGAAAAAAGCATTGCCAATACGTCTTAATATTATTTTCTTTTTTGTTTTTATATTATTCTCTGCATTAATTTTACGATTAGGGTTTGTGCAGATTGTATATGGAGAAGATTATAAACGCGAACTAGAAAAAACAGAGGATGTAACGGTTGATACGTCTGTTCCTAGAGGGAAAATGTACGATACAACTGGGAAGGTGATTGTTGACAATATAGCTGAAAAGGCAATTACCTATACAAATTCAGGTTCTTCACGGGACGAGATGCTTCAAACAGCAGAGATTTTGTCTAAGTATGTTATCAAAGATACAAAAAAAGTAACAGAACGAGACAAAAAAGATTATTGGATCATTAAGAACGAAAAAAAGGCAGAAGCAAAGGTTACGAAAGAAGAGAAACAAGCATTAGCTGAAAAATATACGGATGAAGATGAATATAATGACAAAGTATATCAGCTTCAGTTAACACGTATCACAGAGGAAGACTTAACGTCATTATCAGCTCAAGACTTAGAAGTATTAGCGATTTATCGAGAATTTATTAGTGGATATAAACTCACTCCGCAAATGGTGAAAAATAAAGATGTAACAGATGAAGAGTTTGCCATTGTTAGTGAGAATTTAGAGTCTTTACCAGGAGTAGACACTACTACTGATTGGGAAAGATCTTATGCTTTCGAAGATACATTAAAATCAGTTTTAGGTAATGTTAGTTCTTCAGCGAAAGGATTACCGGCAGAGAAGCTAGATTATTACACTTCAAGAGGATATAGTTTAAACGACCGAGTAGGAACAAGTTATTTAGAGTTAGAATATGAAGATGTTCTCAAAGGTCAAAAGGAAAAAGTCCGCAATAAAACCGATAAAAATGGAAATATAGTAAGTACAGAAGTAATCACAGAGGGAAAAAGAGGCAATGATCTAGTCCTTTCTGTTGATATGGAATTACAATTAGAGGTAGAAAAAATTATTGAAGAAGAATTAAAAGCCGCAAAAACATTTGCTGGCACAAAATTGCTTGATAGAGCTTATGTTGTATTAATGAATCCTAATACAGGTGAAGTATTAACAATGGCCGGGAAAAAACTCGTTAAGGATGAGGATACAGGTAAAACAAAAATACAAGATGATGCGTTAGGTAATATTACAACCACTTATAATGTAGGTTCTGTGGTAAAAGGTGCTACTGTTTTAACTGGTTATAAAACGGGAGCAATTTCACCAGGAACAGTTTGGAATGACACCCCAGTAAAAATTGGGGATACTACGAAGAAATCATGGACAAATATGGGGCCAATTAATGATTTAACTGCATTACAAAGATCTTCAAACGTATATATGTTTAGAACAGTTATGAATATAGCTAATGCTAAATATGTATATGGACAACCGTTATCTGTTCAACTAGAAGACTTTACTCTTGTTAGAAATGCATTTGCCCAATATGGTCTAGGAGTAAGAACAGGTATTGATCTACCAAATGAACAAGTTGGATTTAAAGGACAAGATACTCTTCCAGGTTTCTTACTTGACTTAGCTATTGGACAATATGATACTTATTCTACTATGCAATTAGCACAGTATGTCTCTACTATTGCGAATGGTGGTAATCGAATGGAGCCTCATATTGTAAAAGAGATAAGAGAGCCAGTTGCAGATGATGAAACGCTTGGCCCTGTTATTGAAACAGTAAAGCCAAAGGTGTTAAATAAAGTCGATGTGAAGGATGAATGGATTAAGAGGGTACAACAAGGTTTTAAAATGGTTGCTCAAACTCCAAAAGGTACAGCTTATTCTAATTTAGGTGGAAAAGACTACTCGCCAGCAGCCAAAACAGGAACAGCCCAAGCATTTTATGATGGTCCTAGCAGAAGTGATTATGATGAGCCACCAGCAGTAATGAATTTAAGTTTAGTTGCTTATGCACCATCCGATAATCCAGAGGTGGCAATGGCTGTAATGGTTCCATGGGCATATCAAGGCAGTGTAGATAATGGGTCCAATAAAAAAATTGGTGAACGAGTTTTAGATGCCTATTTTGACATAAAAAAAGAGAGAGAAAAAGAAGAAAAAGAGAGTAAAAAAGAATAGAAAATACTCGTTTAGTTAAGGACAAGCTTTTATGAAAAAGCTTGTCTTTTTTTTATTAATATTTACAGCTTATTTACATTTATTAACAACAGGTTAATATCTCATTAATAATTTCACTTTATATTTGAAATAGAAAGAAAATAATTATCCAGGGGGTAAGAAAAATGAAGAACCTAAAAGTAATAGGATTAGCAACAGTTATAGGAACAATGCTTACATTAACAGCTTGTGGTGGTGGTGAGGTTACCAGTCAGAGTGCCAATGAGCAATTAGAAGGACAAATAAAAGTTGACGGTTCTTCTACCGTATATCCAATTATGGAGGCAATTGTAGAAGAGTATCAAGGAGAACAGCCGAATGTAAAAGTTTCTGTAGCTTCATCTGGTACTGGAGGAGGTTTTAAAGCTTTCATTGCTGGAGAAACCGATTTAAGTAATGCTTCTCGTCCAATTAAAGAGGAAGAAAAAACGCAATTAGAGGAGAAAGGATATGATTATACAGAATTAAAATTAGCATATGACGGTTTATCTGTTGTAGTGAATAAGGATAATACATGGGTTGACTATTTAACGATAGATGAGTTGAAGAAAATTTGGTTAGAAGATGGTACCAAAAAGAAATGGTCAGATGTACGTGAGGGATGGCCAGAAGAAGAAATTACATTATACTCCCCTGGTACAGATTCAGGTACATTTGATTATTTTGATGAAGTAATTTTAGAAGAACAGCCGATTGTGAAGGTGGCAACTTTATCAGAAGACGATAATATTTTAGTACAAGGTGTAAGTGGTGATCAAAATGCGATTGGCTATTTCGGTTATGCTTACTATTCTGAGAATAAAGATAAGTTAAAAGTAGTCCCAATAGATGGAGGAAACGGACCGGTTGAGCCAACAAATGAAACAGTAGAAAGCGGGGAATATGCACCATTATCAAGACCATTATTTACATATGTAAAAAATGAATCATTAAAGAAAGAGGAAGTAGCGGATTTTGTTGAATTTGTCCTAGATAATGCTGCAGTACTTTCTGAAGAAGTAGGATATGTTAAGTTACCAGAAGATGAATATGAAAAGGATTTAGAAGCGATTAAAGCAATCAAGTAAATAATGTATTTGATGGGAAGCTCAAGGCTAGCTTTCCATCTTGTTATAGAAAGGGTGCATCTAACAAAGTGAATAACAATATAGAATCCAACACTTTCTCCGTTCAAAAAGCAATTGAAGAAAAAAGAAAAAAAACAAGTATAAGTAAAATAATAGAAAGAATAATGCCTAAAGTACTTTTATTTACTGCTATTTTATCTATTTTAACAACTTTAGGAATATTAATTACTTTACTAGTGGAAACTGTTACCTTTTTTGAAAGAGTTTCTATTCTTCACTATCTAACATCGAAAGTTTGGTATCCATTCTCAGAACCAGGTTCTTTTGGCATTATGCCACTTATTATTGGGACATTAAAAGTAACCGGTATTGCTGGGATTGTTGCAATACCCATAGGTTTAGCATCAGCAATTTATCTAAGTGAATATGCAAATGCTAAAACTCGAAGAATTGTTAAACCTATATTAGAAGTGCTAGCAGGAATTCCTACTATTGTATATGGATTTTTTGCCTTAACATTTGTCACTCCATTATTAAGGTCTTTTATTCCATCCTTAGAAATGTTTAATGCATTAAGTCCAGGTATCGTAATAGGAATTATGATAACACCAATGATAACTTCTTTATCAGAGGATGTAATGAGCTCTGTACCTAAAGCTATGAGAGAAGGGGCATTTGCATTGGGATCTACTAAGCTTGAAGTTGCATTAAAGGTTGTTGTTCCAGCAGCTATTTCAGGTATTGTATCGTCCATTGTCTTAGCTCTATCACGTGCTATTGGAGAAACAATGATAGTAGCGGTAGCGGGAGGAAGCACTCCTAATTTAAGCCTTAATGTAACAGATTCTATCCAAACGATGACTGCTTATATTGTTCAAGTAAGTCAAGGAGATGCAGGATATGGTACTACTATCTATTACAGTATTTATGCTGTTGGTTTTACTTTATTCTTTTTTACCTTACTTATGAATCTACTTGCGCAATATATCTCTAGACGTTTTAGGGAGGATTATTAAAATGAAGTCGATAAATCGTTCGATACTGTTAAAGAGAAGGAAGATAAGAATTATTAACAATTTAGTTATGCAAACATTCTTTCTATGTGCCACATTATTTGGTTTGGTAATCTTGGGAATCTTATTTTATCGAGTAGTATCACAGGGGTATCCCTACTTAGATTGGCAGTTTTTACAAAGCCTACCATCACGTAAGCCAGAAAATGCTGGAGTGTATACTGCATTGATTGGAACCGTCTGGCTTATGTTTGTGGTTGCTCCAACTTCCTTATTTATAGGAGTGGGTACCGCATTATACTTAGAAGAATATGCACATAAAAATAAATTCACAAGTTTTATACAGATTAATATCTCCAATCTTGCTGGGGTCCCTTCTATTGTATTTGGATTACTAGGATTAACTTTATTTGTGCGGGCTCTTTCGTTAGGTACTAGTGTTTTGGCGGCAGGGTTGACTATGAGTCTACTAATTTTACCGGTAATAATTGTGGCTGCACAAGAAGCAATCCGGGCTGTTCCACAGGAATTACGGGAAGCATCATTTGGAATGGGAGCCACAAAATGGCAAACAATCATACGAGTAGTCTTGCCAGCAGCAATTCCCGGAATTTTGACAGGTGGTATTTTAGCTTTATCCCGAGCAATTGGAGAAACAGCTCCATTAGTTGTATTAGGATTACCATTATTCTTAGCATTTCTCCCTAAAACTGTTTTTGATATGTTTACTGTTCTTCCGATGCAAATTTATAACTGGACAGGGAGACCTCAAGAAGAATTTCAGGGTCTTGCTGCTGCTGGGATTCTAGTCTTATTATTTCTACTTATTTTGATGAATTCAATTGCTGTGTTAATCAGAAATAAATTTCAAAAACGTTATTAGGGGGAACCTCCATGAATACGGTTATTGCAAATGAAGTTGACAATGAAGTGATAAATACACATCAAAAATGGACACAGAAAAACGCTGTGTATCAAACAAGACAATTAAATCTTTGGTACGGAGAAAATCATGCGTTGAAGAATATTAATTTAGATATTATGGAAAATGAAGTAACTTCCATTATTGGTCCTTCTGGTTGTGGAAAATCAACCTACATAAAAACATTAAATAGAATGATTGAATTAGTTCCTAGTGTAAAAACATCTGGAGAAATTAATTATCGTGGAAGAAATATTTTTGATAAAGAGTATGAAGTCGAAGAATTAAGGACTAAAGTTGGTATGGTTTTTCAAAAACCAAATCCATTTCCAAAATCTATATTTGAAAATGTTGCTTATGGACCTAAAATCCACGGCATAAAAGATAAAAAAATATTAAATGAAATTGTGGAGAAAAGTTTAAAAGGTGCAGCAATTTGGGATGAAGTGAAAAATCGATTACATCAAAATGCCTATGGACTATCTGGGGGACAACAACAGCGTCTTTGTATTGCTAGATGTTTAGCAATAGAGCCAGATATAATCTTAATGGATGAACCGACCTCTGCACTTGACCCTATTTCCACATTAAAAGTAGAAGAGTTAGTGCAAGAATTAAAAGAAAATTATAGCATTATTATCGTAACACATAATATGCAACAAGCTACTCGAATTTCTGATAAAACAGCGTTCTTTCTTAATGGAGAAATAGTAGAATTTGATGTAACAAGTAATATTTTTTCTAACCCGAAAGATCAAAGAACAGAAGCGTATATTACTGGGAGATTTGGATAATCATATTTTCTACCATAAAGGGATAAGGATATAGAGAAATTAGTATATCCAGAAATGATAAAAAGTGGAGGTGTGCCAAAACTAAGGGGAACCCTTTTGTTTGTCACGCCTCCACTTTTTAATCACCAGTAATTATTTTGGCAATTTTTTTAAGTGACATATCGCTATTTAATTTAAAGGACCCAACCTGAATATCAGTTTGATATCCGTTCTTAGTTAAAAAGGTTTCGAACTTTTCTCTATTCTCAATAATCTTATGTTTTTCTAGTAATTTAGAAATAGAAGAAATGCTCATACCACGGGTGATTTTTAAGGTGTATTTATATGATTCTTCTTCTAGTTCCTTTACATCTTCTGTAGATTCTGTTTTTTTAGATGTATCTGTCGGAGGCGATTCCTTCACTAACTCCTTTTGCTTGGTACGTAAATCGTTATATTCTGATTCACTAAGAATCATATAACCTTCTTCTTTGACTAATTTTTTTGCATTATCTATGTTCATAGATATATCATCCGTTACTGTTTCTTCTTGTATATAGTAATAATACACTCCTAATATACTCACAGTTAAAAGCATCCCTAGAGCAAAAGAACGAATACTTTGTTTTTTCATTCCATCTCCACATCTCTTTCATTAATAATCTGTAACACTTGGGATGTAGATAAGGAAGATTGATTGGCAATTTTCTCGATAGGAACTCCTTGTGAGGCTAGTGTCCATACTTGATTCTTAATGATGGCATGAATAGAACCTGTGCTTTCTTTTTGGGAAGCTTGGTATAAATCTCCATCTCCAAACATTAATTCCTCTTCAAGTACTTTTAATTTTTTTTTCATCTTGTACATTTCCTGAACATGCTGAATAGAGAGTTGATCTAAATCTTCACGTAAACTTTTAACCGGATCTTTAATGAATAAAGATATGACTAAAAGAAGTAGGGATAACCCTAGCATGCTAAGCAATAATATTTGCATAATTCACCTCTAAAACTTGTTAAATAAATTCTATTGGTTATTTTACCATTATATAAAGGGAATTCCTATTCCACATTGCCGAAGAAGGTGAAAGAATAGAGAAAAGAATGATAGATAGCGAATCCTTTGGCATAATGTCGTATTCTCTATTTCTATTTATGAAGCTCTTGTCGAATAAAAGTTATTATTCAGATAAAAAAATTTTTTATGATATTTAAATGTAAACGTAAGTAAGATTAAGCAGAATCCGACAAAATCTGTTCATTGTGACAACAGGAATAAGATGGTAACATAATAGTATAAATTGAATGAAAAGCCTATCTATTAAACTTTCTATTGTTTCTTTAGTTAATATGAAAAATGAAAAGGAAGAAAGAGGTGCTATTTCTATTGATTGAACAAATTGTAACACTCAGAAGTAAAGGACTGTCTTTTCGCAAAATTGCTAAGGAATTAAATTCAACTGTTGGTAAAGTTCAATACCAATGGAAAAAGTACATGAAAGAAAACAACGATGTATTGAGTAATGATAATGAACAGCAGGAAGAAAAGGCTGCGAGTAAGCCTAAATTAGAAGCTACTATTCCTACTAACTTTTGGACAAGTATTGATATTTTAACAAAAAATAATGGAATGGAAGCATGGTTACTCTCTGTTGAAAAAGCCTTAGTGTTCTGGAGAATTCCTGAGGGTAAATGGAAATTAATTTCCACGTATTACGATATTGATAGAAATACTTGCACGTTGGCAGTGAAAATTAATGACATAACAAGTATTATATATAATGGAAAAAACGCACATAACTATCGATTAATTAATGTTAATCAAGAACAGGAATCTGTACTTATAGAGGACTTACTCCCAAATAGAAGTTTTTGCTTTGAAATCGGAGTACTAGATGTTTACCAATCCTTTTTACCGATTTTACAATCTAATCCAATTCATACACCTAGAACTTCCTCTGAACAAGCGGGCGTAATGGAAAAAGAATTAGAAAAGTGGGAAAAGGGAAATACAACTATACCAAATTGGATAGAGCATGTAAGTACTTATAGCTATTATGAATTAGAGAAGCATGAGGATGTGAATAAGAAATGAAGTATTCTTACTTTCAATTTATTGTATTATCTAATATTCCGTTTATGCATTATTTCTCTGAGAATAATGATGAAAAAAAAGAATTTTATCATTCATCGGTCCGTTTTATTCAGTTCATAGCTGAAATAGAGAAGGGAAATCTTCCATATACGATTCAATTAGTGATTCCACCGATTTTTCTAGAAATAGTAGATGATCAATCATTCCAAAGAGAGATTACTGAATTTTTAGAAAATGATAGAGAGCTGATTGATTACTGGAACGTTAAAGAACACAATATAAATAAAGTGA
>DATMFU010000262.1:0-4138 GCA_035556015.1 Niallia sp.
GGTGATAAAGAACAAGAATTATATTAGTCAGCAAAAACAACCATGCTCATTATAAGTGTTTGTTTGATAATACGAAAAGCTCAAAAAAATTCTGTTAAGCCATCTAGAATACAATCTGCCTATCCAACAGAGAAACAATAAAAACTGATTATTATAATATAAAAAGGAAAATACCAAAATTAATAAATTGTTTAAAGACACGGAGTAAATTATTTTTGATGTACCTCTGATCATTTCACATAACCATATATAAAACATAACCACTCGCAAAACAACTATTAAGCACACATGAATCCCCAAAAAATCCTATATAATAAATAAAAGAGCTCCGTTAAAGTCAGGAAATGTATCATATAATTCATTTATCTCTTTTCTAGCAAACAAATGAAGGAGTAGCATAAATAATATAGCTACTCCCTTTAAAATTTTCATATCTATTTTCTAAATTCCCAGAATAGTTGAACTATTTTCGGATTTTTTGCTTCTACACCAAAGTCATCTTTTTAAAACTAATCTTATCCATACCATCGATAATCCACTTTTTGTAAATTCCAGATTTTTTATACTATAGTTTTCGCAAAAAGCAATTTTAAATATTCAATAAATCATGGCATAGTAGATTTTCTTATAAGTAGACATCGCAAAATTCAAAGTATTGATAGTTTCGAAGCAATATTTAATAAAGTATTTTTTGTTTTTCTCTTACGATATGAAGTTTCTCCTAAATTATATAAAAACTCAATATTGTAATCTTCAATAGCATCAAGGTAATCTTTTGAAAAATATTTTATGGAACCTTCGTTAGCTAATGTTTCTCTCACACTTTCATTTGAGACATAGTCACTAATTAAAGCTTTAATCTCTTTCTCATTAAGCTCACTACTAAATAAATTATACATACATGTTTTTAATGTATTTAACAACATTATGCTAATTCCATTGTATTCATTTTGTTGTGTGTCTTTATAAAATTCATCAATTACTTCTTTTTGTATTTGATATCCGTTTACTACATCTTCAAACAAATACGGCATAAATTTACTTGTTAATCCCCCTTGTCTATAATAATATAGGGGTTTGTCGATAACTTTAACTTTATCTACCTTTAACAGTATTTCTAAGTTATAGTAGAGATCTTCTCCTAAAAAATGTATTTTATTTAAATATTTTCCGTTATTTACAAGTAACTCTTTTTTATATAGCTTTGCTACTAGAAAAGCAGGGAATGGATGCCCATGAAAGTATGCTGTTACTAATGTACTTTTTATTTCTTCTTTATCATAAACTTTATCATTATAAAAATATTTACTTTCAATCTTTTTCTTGACTATCTTCCCATTTCCTAGGGTTTTATATGCATTACATACAGTAATATCCGCACCACTTTGAATAGATTCATTATAAAGTATCTCGACAGTTTTTTTATCAATCCAATCATCCGCATCAACAAACAAAACATAATCGGACTTTGAAGCCTCTACCCCTTTCCTTCTAGTTACAATACTTCCTTCATTGTGTTTGTCTATTACTTTTACTCTTTTATCTAGTTTTTGATATTTCCTACAAATACTTAAACTTTGATCTGTAGAACCATCATTCACCAATATCAATTCAATTTCTTTGAATGTTTGGTTAACGATTGATTTAATACATTTCTCTAGTTTTCTTCCAGCATTATATATTGGTACTACAACACTTACTTTACTCATTGGTAGCTTCCTTTCTAATTTAAAGTTTTATGCTTGTATATTTAAATGGACATAACTAAGTTTAGTCAGTAAAATGTGATTACAAATGTAGAAAATGGCGGTCGAATTGTATCGTTCTGAACGACGATAAAAGGAGTTAAACACTGAATATGGCCGCCGTTCAGAAGTAACCATCTATTAATGAATCAAGACATATTCTCCCATAATTGCAACTGCAGATGTAAAGGAAGTAACCCCAAATGATTAGAACAAATGCAAAGGGAACTGCTTCTTACAAAGAAGAAAATGAAATCTTAAAAAAGGCTATGGCCAGATTTGCGATAAGTGATACAGAATTCATCAAGTTCATTGATATTTAAAAGGAAACTCATTCTATCAAAAACACTTTGTGAAGTTTTAGAAGTTTCCAGAAGCTTTTTTTATCAATCCCATCACAAGGTGGAATCTAATCGATTACGTGAGAATAAAGAAATAATCCATTAAATGAGTCATAAACATACGGAGTGCAAAGGAAGATTTTGTGCCCCTAAAATACATCAAACTCTAATAGCTCAAAGATTTATAGAGAGGCTAAAACGACTTCAGCGATTGATGTGTTGTGCAGAGATATCCTCTATCATTCAAAAGAAATACCGCCCTTACACATCAAAAAAAGGTTGAAGAAAGAAAAAAACTATTGATTGGAACAAGGCTTTAGCACAACAACGTCAGCGAGTTGCTAATATTACGCATATTCATGTTTTACAAGGGGGTTGGTGTTACTTAGCGTCCGTTTTTGATTTACATTCTAAGAAAGTGATTAGTTATTCTTTTTCTAGAAATATGACGACAAATATTGTAATAGGAGCATTAAAAACGCTTACTCTCCCCAAAGACTATCAAATGAACTCATCTTGCATACAGACTTAGGATCGCAATATATATACAAGCCAGAAATTTCAAATTTTACTTGTAGAGCGTAAGATCAGATCTTCTTTCAGCCGCAAAGGCTGCCCATATGACAATGCTTGTATCAAATTTCCCATGCCTCTTTGAAGAACGCCAAAGTCAAAGACATGCTTTATAAGCAGAACATAACTCAATAAGTTTAAAATTTCTAAATTATAATTTAGTGAATATTAGTGACCGTAGAACGAGAATAATATACATTTGTAAAAACCACCATGCTCCATTACATATATTTGATAATACAAAGAAATTCTTTATATACAGTATTTGTATACATTCTGAAACGCTAAAATATACAATTTTATACAATTTTTCTATACTTAATATATTTAATTTGACTTAATTTTAATATCCAATGTCCTCAACTAACTTTATAAAATCTAACTTTTTTATATCTCTGTACTATATTCTTAACCAGTCCAATTGATATATTTTTTTCATATTTGTTCATTCCTGTAAACCACAATATACAAGTATATATTATGATAAATATAATAATTTTCATCAAGAAAATGCTCCAATTTCCACCAGGGACTACATTATTTATTGTTGCTCCGAACATTAAACTTACTGAAAATGGAATGCTCATACAAATAATATTCTTCCAAAAATTAGGTATATCAATATTTACCTTTATCCAATAATAAAAATTCATAATAATTATATTTCCAATAGTAAATGATAAAGCGGTAGCAAGTGCAGCGCCGATAGCACCCCACCATTGCACAAAAATTATGCTGAGAAAAACATTTGCTATTGCTACTGTAGAATAAACAATGGTTTTAAATTTTTGCATATTTTTTGCTTGTAGTATTAACCCTCCCATTCCTTGTATAAGAGGTACTATCATTGGAACTAAGATTAAAATTGCGACAATAAAAGAATCGTTATAATCCTTTCCAACCCACAAAAAAATAAATTCATGTCCAAAAACTATAAACCCACTTAAAGCAAATGAAATTACAATATATTGAAGTCTTCCTATTCTGATAAATAAATCTGATATTTCTTTATCAGATACTTCTTTTGCAACCATACTCGAAACTTTACTTAAAAACACATTGGAAATTGCCACTGAAAACCCCGAAAAATAGCCTGAAAAAGATGCACCTAATGTATATATAGAAACAGCAATTGTACCGCTATAAATACCTAATATAATTTGATCAGTTGACCAATATATTTTATCAATTATTAAATTTAAAAATATAAAAAAAGAAAACACTAGTATTTCTTTTAATAATACAGTTTCAAATTTTCTGAACTTTATTGTAATTTTTAAAATTTTAAAACAATAAAAAATATTTATTAAAATTGTTATAAAGTTTAGAATAGTAGTTACCACCGCCATAGATATAGATCCATATCCCATTAATAATAAAGGTAACATTATCATTGGACTGATAATAGAACTCACTATCCCTAAAACCTTTTGAAAAATAAATTTTTCATGTGCCAATGAAATAATACTAAAAAAACCA
>DATMFU010000263.1:0-10335 GCA_035556015.1 Niallia sp.
ACCTTTGTATTATCTTTGGCAGTTGCTGTAATCGTTGCTTTACCATTCGCGATTCCTTTTATATTTCCTTTTGCATCAACGGTAGCTACTTTTGTATTAGAGCTTTTCCATTGAACCGTTTTATCTGCTGCATTATCAGGTGATACGGTAGCAGTTACTTTTATAGACTGATTTTTCGTAATATTTAACGTGGATTTACTTAGTTTTATACTAGTGGGAACTATTTTTGTAACTGTAACGGAAATGCTCTTTTTTACCGCAGTATCTCCTTTGGCAGTTGCAGTGATTGTTGCATTCCCTGCTTTCATTGTTTTTACATTCCCATTTGCATCAACTGTTGCTACTGATGTATTGGTTGATGACCAGTTAATTCCTTTATTTGTTGCATTATCTGGTTTCACTGTTGCAGTTAATTTTGCTGATTGGTCAACCTTAAGAGATAAACTTGATTTATTTAAAGTAATGCTTGTAGGGGTAATAACTTTTTGTGTAAAGCTCATCGTACCAATCATAAAGTACACATACACTTTGTCACCTTTGTTAAAAGTATGAGTAGGTTTGTCTTCTGGTGCTATAATATTGTATTCTATATCATCATAGTTTTTATCAAATACTGAAATATACGCTTCGTCATATTCATGAGCTGGATTATCAAGATTTAATGTATAAGTGCCTGCAGGTATATCGGTACCCACTTCATAAAAACCATTAGAAACCTTCTTTAAGTCAATCTTGGAAATAGATTCAACTTTTACGGGGGAAGAACCTTTAGTGATTTCTACTATATCTCCATTTTTCAAATTCGCAATAAATTGATTGGAGTATTCGTAGTTTTCACTATCGAGATATTCTTCGATAATCGTATATTCTCCGCGATCAACATATAAAACGGCTGATCCGTCGGAGACAGTGAATTTGTTTAATCCAGGAGATAAATTTTTGCCGACAGTATAAACTCCCGCTTTTAAAGTGTTAGAAGCAGCATGGGCTATCATACCCGTACTTCCTGATACTACAGAGAAGATTAATAGCATTGCGATAATTGCTTTGATAACAAGATTTTTTTTCATTTAAAGCCTTCTTTCTTTAATAGATTTATAGTACTGAGTAGATTATAATGCATTTTTTAGGTGTCAGGCACCATAAAAAGACAAAAAATTCAAATTGTTCTCCTCACGAAGACAAGGAAGTAGAAAAAGGATAATACTTCCCATTTCCTAGTAATCTATCAGAGACAAATTGGTATTATGATATAAACGCAAATAACCCTAAAACGGTTGATAGCTCTATCAGTCGTTTAGGGTTATTTTTCGTTAGAGAGGACTCGGAATCTGTCAATGATATTTCCGTTTACTTTCGAATTTCATCTAAATAATTATAAATCGTTTGTTTGGAGACTTTCATTAAATCACTTATTTGATCAATAGCTCCGTTTATTAGAAATACTCCTTTTGTATCTAATTGCTTCACAAAGGATACTTTCTCTTCTTTTCTCATTTCATTAATAGGAGTTCCCATTTCAGCTAAAGTACTTTCAATAATGTGTTGAAATACTTCTCCTATATCTTTCGCATACATTTCTGGCATTGGTTCTATTAATTCTCCTCCAAATAAATCTGGGGTCATTGATAAATCATTTAGAACTTGAGTGGCTGTCAGAATAGCAGTGATGTCAAAATTAATACCAATACAACCAATTACCTTTTGATTCTCATTTCTTATAAAGGAGATAGACGCTTTTATTAGTTTTCCGTCTTTTGATCGCGTAGTAAAGCCGAGCATATCTTCTATTTGATCCCCATGTTTATATAGTTCTTTTAACATTACGTCTGTGACCGGAGCCCCTGGTTTTCTTCCTGTCACGTTGCCGTTCACATAGACGAGAGAGGATTGGTAATTTTCTAAATCATGAATGGTTACTTCACAGTTTTTTCCAAAGTTTGCAACAATCATATCTGCGACAGGAATATATCTTTTCAATTGAGGATTCATGTCCTTCACACTTGTGTTCATTTTATTCTCCTTTCCTTTAACAAAGGAACGTACTTCTTATCTCTAGTATAAAATATTTCCATTTTATTTTCATCCTAATTGATCATTCACTTTAAAATTTTTGAAAATTATTATGTATATTTTTTAATTTCAGATAAATTATTTTGGTTTTTTTATAAAAAATAAAATATATTTTTAAAATTATTAAAAATAACATGTTAGATTTTCTTACATGTTTGTAGCCGGCAATAGATTTTTATTTTATAGTTAGGCATGTAATAGAAAATTACCTGCTAAACAGGAGGGGATAAAAATGGAACATACTATCAAGTGGCCAAACGGAAAGAAAATGGCTGTACTACTTACTTTTGATGTTGATGCAGAAACAGCACATGTCGCAGACGCTCATAATATCAACCGCCCATCCACATTGTCTATGGGGACTTATGGAAGAGGAATCGGACTAAATAGAATTTTGAAGGTATTAGAAAAACATCAAATTACTTCTACCTTTTTTGTACCAGGTGCAACAGCAGAACTAGATCCAACCGTCTTGGAAAGAATAATGGAACATAATCATGCGATAGGACACCATGGTTATTTACATAAAAGAGCGGATCTGTTAACGGCTGAGGAGGAGGAAGCGGAGTTAGTTAAAGGTTTAGAGATTTTGCAAAAATATACAGGGAAGTCGCCAATCGGCTATAGAGCTCCTTTGTGGGAATTACATGCAAGAACTCCAGCATTATTAAAGAAATATGGATTTGTCTATGATTCTAGTTTACAGGCAGATGATGTACCTTATCTTATCGATAGTGGTGAAGGCAGTAGATTGCTGGAAATTCCTGGTACATGGCTACTAGATGATTGGGAACAATTTGCTTTCTCAGGAGATTGGAACATGCCTTTTCTAATCGAGGAGCCAGAAAAAGTATTCCGTTTATGGAAAGCAGAATTTGATGCCTTATATGAAGAAGGGCGATGTTTTAATTTAACGATGCACCCTCAATTGATTGGCAGGTCCTCTAGAATTGCTTTATTAGATCGACTCATCACTTATATAAAAACAAAGCAGGATGTATGGTTTACAACAGGTGACGAGATTGCGAATCAATGGATTAATGAAGAAATTAGATTTAATTATATACCAAATCCAGATACAAATATTTTATTTCCAAAGGAAAAGGTAAACCAAATGTAGTAAGTATGGAAGGGGAGAAACAGAATGATTTTAAAAAATGCCAAACTATATGGACAAGAAGGAACGTGGAATATTGAAATTATTAATGGGAAAATAGAAAAAATTACCCCTAATACTACTAATGAAGAAAAGGATAGTAAGAAACAAATAATAGACTTAAATGGTAACCTTGTTCTTCCTCCTTTTGTTGAACCGCATATTCATCTAGATTATGTATTAACAGCAGGGACCCCAAGGTGGAACCAATCTGGAACACTATTTGAGGGAATTCAGTGCTGGTCTGAGAGAAAGAATATTATTACTGAAACAAAAGTGGATATAAAAAACCGCGCTTTAAAGGCTTTGGGAATGCAAATAAAACATGGAATTCAGCATGTACGGACACATGTAGATATTACAGATCCTCGTTTATTGGGGTTGCAGGCTTTATTAGAAGTAAAAGAAGAAATCAAACCTTGGTTGGATCTACAACTAGTTGCTTTTCCACAAGAAGGAATATACGCTTATCCAAAAGGAGACGAACTCCTAGAGGAAGCGTTAATCATGGGAGCAGATGTAGTAGGTGGTATTCCGCACTATGAATTGACTCGTGAAGATGGAGTTAAATCGGTAAAAAAATCTTTAGAGCTTGCTTATAAATACGGAAAAATGGTAGATATTCATTGTGATGAAATTGATGATGAGCAATCAAGATTTTTAGAAGTAGTAGCTGCTGAAAGCTATAAATTGGGGATGGGAGAGCTAGTAACAGCTAGTCATACAACAGCAATGGGTTCCTATAATGATGCATACACCTACAAGTTATTTAAACTATTAAAGCAGTCAAGTATTCACTTTGTTGCTCTCCCGAAAGCTAATTTACATTTACAAGGTAGGTTTGATAATTATCCTAAACGTAGAGGAATAACAAGGGTGAAGGAACTTTTAGAATCTGATATTAATGTATGTTTTGGATTAGATTCTATTATGGACCCTTGGTATCCCCTTGGCGATGGCAATTTAATGCGGGTGGTAGAAGTAGGTTTACATGCTTGTCATATGACAGGTTATAACGATATTGTTACAGCATTAGATTTTATTACGGTAAACGGCGCAAAAACATTGAATATCCAAGGTGAATATGGAATTAAAGAAGGGAATAAAGCAAATTTAATAGTGTTAGATACCAATTCTGAATATGAAGCAATCCGATGTCAGTCTCCTATCTTGTATTCTATTAGAAATGGCGAGATTATTGTAGAAACAAAACCAGCAGTGACAAAAATCAATATTCCAGTTTTTTCTTAATACAAATAAGAACCAATATAAAGGGGATGACTAGATGACAGCTATAACCAATGAAACGACGAAAAATAAAGATTTGAAGCAAATTCTTGTAGGCTCTGCTTTTGGAAATATGATTGAGTGGTTTGATTATGCATCATATGGTTATTTAGCAACTATTATTGCTGCAGTGTTTTTCTCACAAGAAGATAAAACGGCAGCTTTACTGAGTACCTTTGCTATATTTGCGATTTCTTTCTTAATTAGACCAATTGGTGGATTAGTTTGGGGGCATTATGGGGACCGAATTGGACGAAGAAAAGTTTTAATTTTAACCATGTGTTTGATGTCCATTTCGACCTTTGCTATTGGTCTTATTCCAAGTTATGCAACAATAGGAATTTTCGCACCAATTCTATTATTGCTTTGCCGCATGGTCCAAGGTTTCTCCGCATCTGGTGAGTATGCAGGTTCTTCCTTAATGATTGCAGAGCATGCACCGAAGAAGAAGAGAGGATTATTAGTGAGTTTGGTTCCTGCAAGTACAGCAGCAGGTATGTTGTTGGGTGCTATTTTTGCTGCAACATTAGAATATACATTAACAGAGGAAGCGTTGATAAGTTGGGGGTGGAGAATTCCATTCTTAATGTCCTTACCATTAGGCATCATTGGCTTAGTTACCCGTCTGAAGATGGAGGATTCTCCTATCTTTACGAAGTTGGTCGAAGCGCAATCTAAAACGAAACAAGTAGGGATAATGGAAGGAATTCAAAAAAATAGAAAGAGTATATTCCTTGCTTTTGGGGTTATTTGCTTAAATGCAGTTGGATTTTATATTATCTTAAGTTATATGCCAACCTACTTAACTACCGTTCTTGACTTTGACAGTCTTAAAAGTACATTAACAACCACCTTTACATTATTTGCTTATGTTATTATGCTACCTCTAGTTGGAATACTAACAGATAGAGTTGGTCGAAAGCCTGTATTAATTGCTGCTTGTATTTTATTCATTCTTTTTACGTATCCTATTTTCACCTTAATGTCGATGGGAAGTGGATTTACCGTTATTTCCATGATCTTATTAGGAGCTATTCTAGCTTGTAATGATGGAGTATTAGCCACCTTTTTATCAGAGATATTTCCAACAAATGCGAGATACAGCGGATTTGCTCTATCGTTTAATGCAGGAAATGCTATCTTTGGCGGAACAGCACCATATGTTGCGACATTCTTAATTGCTTTTACAGGTTCCAACTTTGCACCAGCCTTCTATTTAATTTTTGCAGCAGTCATTGCTTTAATCGCCTTAATGAAAACAACAGAGACTTCTACTTTATCGTTGTCAGAGATCAATCCTGAATCACAACCATTAGATACTAGATCAGGGGAGTTAAGAGAGTCGCAGTCTGTTTAAAATAGACTGAATATTAGTAAAAGTATAATAATATAGTGGTTATCTTCTATTAACGGGGAGATAACCATTTTAGGTGTCAGGCACCATAAAAAGACAAAAAATTCAAATTGTTCTTCTCACAAGGACAAGGAAGTAGACAAGAAGACTATCTCTCTATTAAACCCCACATCTGTCACATACCGTCGCTTGCTGTCATCACTGTCAAACTCCGTCGGATTATTTGTATTTTTATTTATTGTTTCTATATTAGCATAGTGTTAACATATTTTTGTAAGCGTTTTCTATTAAGTTTGTTTTAACCGTTAAAAAATGAAACCTTTAAGGAGGAATTGGATGAACCAGCAAACTGTTGTGTTAAAAGAAAAGGTGGCAAAGTTCCTGCAAGGTAAGAAAAAGTTATTCATTAATGGTGAATTCGTAGAGAGCAAATCACAGAAAACCTTCGATAGTTATAATCCTGCAACTGGTGAGGTATTGGCAAGTGTCTATGAAGCTGGTGCAGAGGATATTGATTTAGCAGTGAAAGCTGCACGTAAAGCATTTGATGAAGGACCTTGGTCGAAAATGAGTGCCTCTGAACGCAGTCGTCTTATGTACATACTTGCTGATTTAATGGAGGCAAACAGTGAAGAGTTAGCTCAATTAGAAACATTAGATAACGGAAAACCAATTCGTGAGACAACGAATGCGGATATTCCTTTAGCAATTGATCATATGCGTTATTATGCTGGTTGGTGTACGAAAATTACAGGACAAACTATTCCAGTTAGTGGTCCTTACTTTAACTATACTCGTCATGAGGCAGTTGGGGTAGTTGGACAAATTATTCCGTGGAACTTCCCACTACTCATGGCGATGTGGAAGCTTGGTGCTGCCCTCGCAACTGGTTGTACCGTTGTTTTAAAACCGGCAGAGCAAACACCATTATCTGCTTTATATCTAGCAGAATTAATACAAGAAGCTGGATTCCCAGAAGGAGTACTTAACATTGTTCCTGGTTTTGGAGAAACAGCTGGGCAACCTCTAGTAGATCATCCTTTAGTAGATAAAATTGCCTTTACTGGTTCTACTGAAGTAGGAAAATCGATTATGGCAAATGCCTCTAAAACATTGAAAAGAGTAACCTTAGAACTTGGTGGAAAATCACCAAACATCATTCTTCCAGATGCTGATTTAACAAAAGCAATTCCTGGAGCGTTGAATGGGGTTATGTTCAACCAAGGTCAGGTGTGCTGTGCTGGTTCTCGTGTGTTTATCCAAAAGAAACATTTCGATAATGTAGTTGCTGATATGGCAGCACAGGCGAAAAATATTAAACAAGGCGCAGGTATTCATGCAGATACAGAAATTGGACCACTCGTTTCCGTTGAGCAGCAACAGCGTGTGTTAGGATATATCGAAAGAGGATTAAGTGAAGGAGCACAGCTTGTTGCAGGAGGAGACCGTCCTCGTGATGAAGGATATTTTGTTTCTCCAACTGTCTTTGCAGATGTTCGAGATGAAATGACCATTGCCAAGGAAGAGATATTTGGACCGGTTATTTCTGCTATGCCATATGATGATTTAGATGAGTTAATCAATCGTGCGAACAATAGTAATTATGGATTAGCAGCAGGTGTTTGGACGAGGGATATCTCGAATGCCCACTATATAGCAAGTAAACTCCGTGCAGGAACTGTTTGGGTAAACTGCTACAATACCTTTGATGCAGCCTCTCCATTTGGAGGATACAAACAATCTGGAATCGGCCGTGAAATGGGATCCTATGCTTTAAATAATTATACAGAAGTGAAGAGTGTTTGGGTTAGTATGCAGTAGAAGTAGGGGGAGGGAGCATGATGCTTCCTCTTTTTTATAGTAAGAAAATTTATTTTATATAAAGTGCAACAGCAACGTATGCTAGTATAGTTAAAAATACTAGAAAGATTAATAGAATCACATGAACTATCATACTAATAGTAGTAGCCATAATTTGTGCTACTACTATTAGTATTTTTTTTTGCTAGTTTTGTGCAAATAGGAGTAAGACAATCCAATTTTGTTCAAAGGGACTGACCAAAATTCGGACTGAATGAGTGCGATATCTTGGATGTTTGTCTCTTATACTGTTAACAGAAGGAGGTGTAAAGGATGTTAGATCAGCGGGCAGCTACTTTATTACATTTCTTGAAAAATCATAGTCCTCAAAAAATGAGAAGATTAGAACAGGAATTAGGGTACACGAGGCGGCAAATCACGTATGATTTGAAGAAAATCAATGATTGGTTAAAACAACAAGGCTTGCCACCTATTCAAAATGATCGTTCGAAAGGGCTGTTTTTTCATAGTCAATGTAAAAAGGTAGTAGAGAAAATGCCTGAAGTAAAGTCACATACGTATATTGCCTCACCTAGTGAAAGAAGAGGATTAATTTTACTAAAAATCTTTACACAACAGGACTATGTATCATTAAACCATCTAATATCCTTACTCAAGGTAAGTAAAAATACGGTTCTCTCTTCTATTAAAGAAGCATCAAAGTTTGCAGAAAAATATGATGTACACATTACGTACACAAGAATGAATGGATATGAATTAGTTGGAGACGAGGCAGATATCAGAATGTTAATCATGCATTGTATCTCCAAATTCATTCGTTATGAAGAAGGATCTTATTTACTGAAGGAGTTATTTAATGAAGAAAACGGAGATGGAGCTTACGAAAGGTCCATTGAAAAGATAACCACCTTGTTAACAAAAACGGAAAAGAAGCTTGAAGTCAAATACGTAGAGGAAAAGGTTCAAGAAGTGGTCGTCTTTCTTCTTTTTCTTCTCCCGAGAATGAAAAATGGTCATCCTATTTTATATTCGGAAGAGAAAAGGGAAATCGTTGGAAATATCAAGGAGTTTCAGATTATTTCTGAAAAAATTACGGATGCAGGTATTTTACTAGATGCAGATGATCACCTCTATATAACTAGCATTTTAATCGGATTACCTTATAAGGAAGGGCAGTGGAATTTCTATAATGACAGGCAATTACATTCGATAACGGATGCCATAATGGAAGAATTTGAGCGAATGGCTTGTGTGTCCATTCCAAATAAAGAAGAATTAGCAAGGTTACTGTATTCTCATATTCGACCAGCTTATTATCGAATGCTTTTTCGTGTTCCAGTTGTTAATCCACTTTTAGAGCAAATAAAAGAAGAGTATATGGACTTATTTATTTTAGTAAAAAGAGCACTTCGGCTTTTAGAGGAGTTCGCAAAAATTCCTTTATCTGATGAAGAAGTCGGTTATATTACTTTATATTTTGGCTCTTATGTAGATGTTGCCAATATGCATAACTTGAGGAAAAAAGCAGTGATTGTTTGTCCAAATGGGATAGGCACATCCAATATGCTTAAAATCCAGTTAGAAAAACTTTTACCTGAGGTAGAGATACTATCCATTTATTCGATCAGTGACTATGATTACCAAAAAGAAGAGGCCTTCGATTTCGTTCTTTCCACTGTTCCAATACAATCAACCAAACCAGTTATTCTTGTCCATCCAATATTGACTTCATTCGATAAAGCTAGAATTCTTCAAGAATATGATTTTCATGTATTAAAGAAAAAGGATGTAAATAGTGTCAGTGTGAATCAACTAATGGAGGTCATTAAGCTTTTTGCCACGATAAATAATGAAAGTGGGTTGTATAAAAAACTTTGTGATTTATTCATGGGGAACACTGCTGCTGAGTCTAGGGGGTACAAACCAGTGATAAGTGATTTGTTAAAACAAGATATGATTCAAATAATAGATCAAGTTGAAACTTGGGAAGAGGCAATTCGTGTCGCTTCATCACCATTACTTAACATACAGGCTATTGAGCCAACTTATATAGATGCCATGATTAAAAATATCGAAACATTAGGCTCCTACGTCGTTCTTGCACCAAATGTAGCAATCCCACATGCAAGACCAGAAAATGGTGTAAAGAAACTAAGTATGAGTTTGCTTAAATTGAATAAGCCGATTTCTTTTTCACCAGGGGATCCTAGTAAAAATGTCCAGTTGATCTTTGTATTAGCAGCTGTAGACAATCACTCTCACTTAAAGGCATTAAGCCAGCTTACAGAATTATTGGAGGAAGAAGAAAATATTGAACAGATGATAGAAATGACAGAAGTGGAATCCTTTTTACCTCTAATTCAAAACTATAGTGAATGATAAAGGAGATGCATTTTAATGATTTCAATTGTAACCGTTTGCGGAAATGGGATTGGTAGTAGCTTAATGTTGAAAATGAAAATAGAAGAGATTTGCTCTGAATTAGGGATAGCAGCAGAAGTGGAATCATCTGACTTTAATGGTGCAAAGGGAAGAGGATGCGATCTTATTGTAACAGTAGAAGAACTAGCGAAGCAGTTTGATCAGTCTAAACAAAAAGTTTGTATTGTTCGAAGTTATATTAATAAAAAGAAGATTAAAGAGG
>DATMFU010000264.1:0-7228 GCA_035556015.1 Niallia sp.
AAGGAAATATCATCCGGATCTGTTCCAAACAAGCGCCATCCAATATAAACACCGTTCTTTACTTTTATAGCAATCAACCCACGATTTAGTTTTTCCATCTGACATAATACCTTTTCCTGATTCCTTTCTTCCGACATAATCATCCTCCTAATCACCAGAACTAAAGGTAAAATGTTTCGTTTGTCATACAATTTT
The DNA here is from genome assembly GCA_035556015.1 of Niallia sp. Classification (GTDB taxonomy): domain Bacteria; phylum Bacillota; class Bacilli; order Bacillales; family Cytobacillaceae; genus Niallia. The sequence continues at coordinate 196 of DATMFU010000264.1, forward strand.
TAGGAATAATACTTCAACGTAACAGGTCCAATTAATCCAGAATCCACTAACTCCCTTACATATTCATTTGCCTTACTATTCGTAACACTCACTTCGATATGCAAGGTATCTGTGTCTAAGTAGGGAGTTATATCAAACTGATAAGGACTCCACATTTTCACCCCGACGCTTTTTCCATTTATACGTACTTCAGCAAGTTCACAAACTCTCCCTAAATTCAGTTGAACTTTTTGATAACTTTTTACAGAAGAATCCAACCTAACTTTTGAACGATAAATAGTTTCACCGGAAAAATACTTTAAATCTTCCAACTCAGTTAAGGAAACAAGGTTACTGATCACTTCCTGTTGGCGAAGTGGATTCGTAATGGTCCAGTCCATGATTGGTGTTTCTAGCACAAGTATTGCTTTTTGCCTTGGATTAGCAAAGATTGGCTTTTCATTCGGATTCACACAAATAATGATAGATTCCCGGTGTTGTAATGAAAGGTTAAACTTTGTGTATTGATGATTTACTTCATTGATTTCTAGTTTTTCTATTTTAGAGTGCCATGCATCCCATTTCTCTAAAGCTCCTTTACATCTAACAGCCAGTTCTCCTTCAATCGGAGAATCGTCTTCATTTACTAGAAGGTAGAAATCCACCCCTTCTTTCACCATATGTGTCACACGTAATCCAGGATTATTTGGTGTCAAATAGACATCTCTAGCTTCTAAAGAATCGAGTGCACCGATTATGCTATTGTAATTACTTAATTGAACAACATTTCCTTGTAGCGGAAGTTCCCTCTTTTCCGGATTATAAAGAATGACGCTACCGCCATTTTTCAAAAAGAGGTTGAGCTTCTGAACAAGTTTACTAGATACTAGTTGTTCTAGATTCTCTATTACTATCACGCTATACCTTTGGTTTTGGATGTTTACTAGACCATTTTCTATTCTACAATCATGCAGAAACAACTCTTCTTCTAAGTAATTAAATTCGATTTGATTCGTATATAATGGCTCTGCTATTTTCCAAGGAAGATGATCTTCTTCACATAAAATAGCGATATTCGTAACATTCGTACAATCACTTAACAGCCAAGACATCCGTCTTTCATAATCAGCCATCCATTTATAATGCTTCCACCATGAATTATGTGGTCCATTGTCAGGAGCACGTTCATGGAGGCGTTCCCCTTCTATGGAATAATAAAAGGCATGTGGGTAAAGTTTATTTACTCCTCTAACGAAAAGCCAATCTACAAACCATTTCATATCATCTACCGTTAATTGCCATTGGTGTCCATTTGGTCCACAACAACCAAAACATTCATTGGCATTGCGAGGCAAGCCACGATGTCTTGCTGCATCAGAAGAACATTTTCCTAATGTACTGTCACGACCTTGAATTCCTTTATTGTCTTCTGGTCCTACCCATCTCCACACTAAATCTTGGCCTGGCAGCTGAAAATATTTTAATAATCCGATATCATCACTGGTTTCTGGATGTCCTGTTAATTGAATACCATGTTTCTCACACCATTCCGATATAGGTATGTAATATGTTTCTTGAAGACGCTTATGAACTGTTTTTTCAAAGTTTCTTCGTTTAATCGTTGTGTCCTGCCCGACATGAAACCACAGTGCTAATAAATCGCTCGTATTATTTCCATGTTGATGATAATAATCTAAAAAGCCTATCGTCCATGGCTTTATTTCTTCCGTATCCACACAACGTCCTAAAATACTTGGCTCATCCGTAAAAAGAGCAGTAATCGTATTCCCGAAATACTCCTTGAAGTGTTCATAATAGACATCATGGGTTACATGGATAAACTTTTTCATCGCATCTGGATTTAATAAATCCCCTGCAAGTGGCGCGTCTGGTTCCCCATCGTCTTCTCCGTAGTGAAGACCACGAATAGTTCCCTTTGAAAAAGTAGAAATGAGAAAAACGATGGACCAATTTCCTGTATCTTTCGTTTCAAACAAAACTGTATTATTTTCAACTTCCAGTGGAATGACGAAATTAGGATCAATCTCCCTATCTCCTGTCACCTTCACAGCAGCAGCAAATACAATTTCCTCGTATTCTTCTATTTTTTCTTTCATCTCTGTCTCGTTATTAGCAGGATGTATCGTCATCCGTAATCCTCGTGCTGCAAATTCCGGATTGTTTTCTACCACTTTTCCATTGGCCGATCCGGATGGATACATTCCTTCATCATAAATAATTACTTTCATCCCTAACTCTGTTGCTTTTTCCATAATAAATCCCATAAGGTCCATAAATTTCGGACCTAAGTATTCAATTGTCTTTGGAATACCAATACGTGGATGGGCTACTACACCAAGAACTCCCTTAGCCTTAAAGTCACTTAACTGTCTAGCTAGTTCTTCTTTATTCAAATCTCCATTTAAAAACCAAAATGGAAAGATGGAATAGTCTGGAGAAGGATCATTAAATTGATCTTTTAGTTGTTGGAGAATGCTCATTGGCTCACCTTCCTTCACTTATTCATTACTTAAGAGAGAAGAAATCTACCTTCAAACATACAGGCGGTTTGATTTTTTATTCATCCCACCGCCTGTACCTTCATCATCTACTTTTCAAATTGAACTATTATTTATCCGATAGTATAGAAAATCTTATCCTTTAACAGATCCTAATAACATTCCTTTGGCAAAATGTTTTTGTAAGAATGGATACACAATTAAAATTGGAAGAGTGGCTACAACAACAACAGCTAGTTTTAATGATTGTGCTGGTGGAGCAACATATTCCCCTCCTTGTGATACGGAATCAGCAAGATTGCCTTGAGATAGAATAATAATTTGTTGCAGAAGTACCTGTACCGGCCATTTCGTGCTATCACTAATATACAAAAGAGCATGAAAGTAATCGTTCCATATTGCGACTGCATAGAATAATGCAAATGTAGCAAGTACTGGCTTAGATAGAGGTAAAATAATTCTCCAAAAAATCCCCATTTCTGTACATCCATCCATCTTAGCTGCTTCTTCTAATTCAATTGGAATACCTTGAAAGAAAGTTTTAACGATAATTAAGTTAAAAGGATTAATAGCCATGGGTAAAATTAATGCCCAATAAGAATCTAATAAGCCTAATGATTTTACAACAATATAAGTAGGAATCATTCCTCCGCTAAATAACATCGAAAAAACAACCATATTCATAAAGAGGTTTCGGCCCATTAAATTCTTCCGTGATAATGGATAAGCCATGGTAAAGGTAAAGAATAAACAAACCAAAGTTCCAACTAATGTGACACCGACAGATACGAGAATACTGCGTGTGAAGGTTCCAGTAGAGAAAATATATTTATACGCATCTAGGGTAAATTCTTCTGGCCAAATAAAGAAACTTCTTGTTGTTAACTCTGCTTCTGTTGCAAACGAACCAGCAACAATGTACAAAAACGGTAATATCATGATGATAGAAATGCTTCCTAAAAAAATGACATTAAAGCCATCAAATATACGTCCTCCAGGTGTATTATGGGTTTTTGGCATGGACATTTTTCACACCTCCTTGAACTGTTACTATTAAAAGATTCCTTCTTCGCCCATTTTCTTCGCTAATTTATTTGCTCCTAAAACAAGAATAATACCAATGACAGACTTAAAGAGACCTACTGCTGTACTATAGCTGTACGCGCCTTGGGTAATACCGACAAAATATACATATGTATCAAATACATCGGCAACTCCACGGTTTAACGCATTAGACATTAAGTAGATTTGTTGAAAACCAGTATCTAAAAAGTGACCAAGTTGAAGGATAAGCATAACCATGATCGTGCTTCTGATAGCTGGCAATGTTACATGCCACAAACGTCTCATTCTTCCTGCACCATCCACAATAGCTGCCTCATATTGCTCTTTATCCACTGCTGTGAGTGCAGCTAAAAAGATTACGGTTCCCCAACCTGTTTCCTTCCACAGGATTTGTAACATAATAATTGGTCGGAACCAATCAGGGGAGGATAGAAAGTCTATTTTCTTCCCATAAATTTGCGAGACAATTTCATTTACCACGCCACCACTTGTTGTAAAAAATATATACGTAATACTCGCAATGATTACCCATGACATAAAATGTGGTACATAAATAAACGTTTGGACCACTCTTTTGTACGAACTTACTCGTATCTCATTTAAGAGAAGGGCTAATATAATGGGTGCTGGAAAAAAGAGCACTAAGTTCAATACAGCAAAAATGGCTGTATTTTTTAATAGTCGAAAAAAATCGGGATTTTTAAAGAAATCTGTAAAGTTATCAAATCCAACCCATTTACTCCCCAATATTCCTGTAAAAGGAGAATAATCTTGGAAGGCTATAACAATTCCCCACATCGGAAGGTACTTAAATATAACAAAATACACTACCCCTGGGAGTAATAGTAGATAAAGCCATTTATCTCGAATAAGGCGTTGGAGTATAGAAAAATTTGGCTTTTTTTTAGTTTTGGTACCTATTACGGAGTTGGTTATACCAGTTTCCGTTTCCGAAACTTGTGCACTGACTTTTCCCATTCTTGTTTCCTCTCCTTCCCTTCCATAAATGTAAGAGATAGACTGACAGTTTAAAAAACTGCCAGTCTATTATTCAGTTGGTTACTTTTGGCTATCTTTGTATAATTTATTTATTTCTTCGATATAGTCGTCTCCACCTGAACTACGCCATAATTCAATCGCATCTTCCATTCCTTTATCATCTATTTGTCCAACAATATATTTAATACGAGCATCATTGATGATGTTATCTAACTGTTGCCCTTTTTGTGCATACACAGTGGAAAGCAAAGATTCAGCTGGATTGGCAACGACAATCTCTTCATTTTCTTTCATAATTTCATTTTCTTTTAAGCGAAGAGCGGAAAATTCTGGATGCTTAAAGTTTTCTCCAGGAATTCCTGGTATGAATTGATTAAGATCTGTATATTCCGTTGACTCCGGATCTTGAGCTGTTACAAGAGGTACAATTTCCCCATCCTTCATCTCATAATGACGACCTTCCACCCCAGCATATGCAATGGTTTGGGCAGGCTCATTATTGATTTTATCGATGAAAGATAATACCTTTTTCAGGTCTGCTTCTGTTTTCACACTTGATTTTGGTATTGCTAGTAAGCCACTATATCCAGATGTAGGTAGATTATAAAGCCCATTAGGTCCGGAAACTGCTCCGACAACATCGACTACCCCTTTTAAATTAGGATCTATCTTTTCCATTGCATCTTGATTACGATGGGCATCGTCTAACGTATTTACTTGCACTCCTGATTGTGATTTTTGGAATGGTTCACTCCATTTTGCTGTATCCATTACGGCAAAATCTTCGTTTATTACTTTTTCATCATATAATTGTTTAAAGAATTTTAATGCAGTCATATATTCTTTTGACATGAAATCTGGTTGAAGGGTTCCGTCCTGTTCAATGCTCCATTTATTTGGCACGCCAAACCATGTTTGCATAATATCAAAAGGTCCTGACCATTTGGATATAGTCATACCATAAGTATCATCTTTTCCGTTTCCATCTGGATCATCGTACGTAAATGCCTTTAAGATGTTATAAAAGTCGTCAATTGTTTTCGGTTCACTCAGTCCTAAATTATCCAACCAATCTTTACGGAATGCGACCCCGTATCTACCTAATGGACGGGAACGGTAAATTCCGTAAATTTTTCCGTCAATTGCACTATTTTGCAGCGTTATTTCATTAGCTTGGCTTAAGTTTGGATAATCTTTTAAATACGGTGTAAGATCCCAAAAGGCATCATTACGAACAGCACTAATAAAACTCGGGATTTTACTAGGAATCATCATAATCATCGGAAGTTTACCGGAAGCTAACGTAACATTTAACTTATCTGGGTAAACAGAATTTGGCACGAAGTCTACACTAATATCCGTTTCTGTATATTCCTCTAGTGCCTTTAAAGCAGGACTATCATCTGTTGGAGGCGTAGCTGTATAAGCTGTTGTCATAATACTAATCGTTGATTTTCCATTGTTACTCTTAGTAGATGATTCTTCAGAATTGCTACATGCTACTAGGGAAGAAAGCATAATTGCAGATAGTGCAGGCATTGCTATTCTTTTACCAATACTCTTACTTTTTTTCATTTAGGATCCCCCCGACTTTTGATTAATAACTAGAACCTTCAACTACTAAAATCTCTTATGAAATGAAGATCTTAGTCCATTGCGTCCTGCTATACATTAAAAATAAAACGCTTTCATTTTTCTAGCAATTATCATTTTTTGCAAGTTATAAAACGTTGTTATATCAAGGATTTTTTAGCCTCTTACACTTTATTGCACAATTAATACTTCCTTGCATTTCCCCAAAACAAGAAGTTATTTGTTTTTTTCAATGGAAACATTAAGCTATCTAAAAAGGGATACTTGCATATACACGCAAGTTGGACAGGATGAAAGAAATTCTACAACAATAAAAGAGAGCTGAATCCATCATCCAATAGAATCAGCTCTCTTTTTACATATGCCGCACTAATTTGGTCCTTTTCGTTAAGCACTATCCTGATTTTGCTTTCGAAATTGACTAGGTGGAATCCCGATTTGCTTTTTAAATATACGATTAAAATAACTATGCCTATATCCTACACTTTCCGCGATGTCATTTATTTTCATATCTGAATGAATAAGTAGTTCTTTTGCTTTCTCCATCCTTAATTGAGTGAGATAATCAATAAAATTAATCCCCACTATTTGTTTAAATGCTTTACTCAGCGTATAAGGATTTGTTCCAACATCATCAGCACAACTCTCTAAAGAAATATCGTTCATGTAATTTTCCTTTAATACGGAAAGTACTTTCTCTATTATTCTTTTTAATTCTAAATTTTTTCTGCCTTCTAATCTATGAATATATGGTGTAATAACATCCTGGATAAACCAGTTATTAATTCTATCGAGATCACGAATCTGGGAAAGTTCTTGGAACATATTCTTCCCTTCAAATAAGTCATTTGGATGAATACCTGAATAGAGAATTTCAT
>DATMFU010000265.1:0-2377 GCA_035556015.1 Niallia sp.
GAACATAAATGTCATTTGTTCTGTTAATTTTTCTCTTGGTGGTATAATTTTTTTGTCAATCTCTTCAAATGCAATGATCAGCTCTTCATAGTAATAGCGCAAAATGGTATAAAGGAGTGAATCTTTCGACTTGAAGTATAAGTAGAAAGCACCTTTAGAAATACCACAATCATTCGCAATTTCTTGCACAGAAGTAGAAGAATATCCTTTTTGTGCAAAAAATTTTAATGCTGAATCTATAATTAATTTTTCTTTTTCTTTCACTTTTTGACCTCCTGAGAGTGAGGTATAAAAATAGATAAATGACTATTTAGTCATTTATCTATTATATAATCTGACTAGGTAGTCAAATTATATAATAGATTGCGTCCAAAATCAATGGAATACTACGTAACTAGAGGATTTGGATAGTAAAGGAAACACGGATGAGATTGTACTCTTCAAGTTTTTACTATAAGATATTAGTTGTTATATACCTTATATTAAAGAGTATTTCAAGTAGTTTAAAGCTATTTTGATGTTTGAATCATAGTTAACGGTTTACTTGACTACAATTAATTATCATTATACACTTACTTACATATAGTAAGTGTATAAGTGTATAACAAATAGTCTTAAATGACGTATATAAAAGGAGATTTTATGATGGAACAAAATATAATTAATCTTCTACAAGATAAAATAGATATTTTTTCTTATAATGAAGAAAAAAACTTAAGCTTAGTAGGTCCAGTTAAACTTCCTGTTCAGCTTGATGACGAAGTAGTTACGTTTCAGTGGTATACATGGATTGAAGTTGATAAAACGAAAAGTAAAGAAGAAATCTTACAGTCTTTACCTTCCATGCATTTAGCTGATTATCAGCAATCCTCTGTACTAGTATATGGAGATTTCAAAAATGAAGAAGAAACACTTATTCGTATGCATAGTATCTGCCATACGGGTGACATATTTGGAAGTAAAAGATGTGACTGTGGATTTCAATTACGGGAATCCATGCGTATGATTGTTAAAAATGGTAGTGGAGCTTTATTTTATCTCGCTAACCATGAAGGAAGAGGAATTGGATTATTTACTAAATCCCTTGCGTATTTGCTACAAGAACAGGGATTAGATACAGTTGAGGCAAATCTCGCATTAGATTTTCCAGATGATCTTAGAAGTTACGAAGCACCAATAAAGGTTCTTCAAAATTTAAGAGATAAAAAAGTGAAATTAATCACTAACAATCCAAAAAAATTAAAAGCCTTACAGCAACTTGGTCTTACAGCAGAAGAAAATATCCCATTATGGGGAGATGTATCTACCTATAATGAAAAATATTTAGAGACAAAAGTTAAAAAGTCAGGACATATTCCCTTACAAGAATCACTGACCATATGAGGAGAATGTAGGATGAAACAAGATCAAGATTATATGAGATTAGCACTCGAACTTGCTGAAACAGCATTAGGAAAGACAAATCCTAATCCAGTTGTAGGTGCAGTTATTGTAAAAGATGGAGTTGTAGTTGGTACTGGTCTTCATCGGAAGGCTGGAGAACCACATGCGGAAGTTCATGCCTTTAATATGGCTGGAGAGCATGCTAAAGGAGCTACTCTTTATGTGACACTTGAACCTTGTTCACATTATGGTAAAACCCCTCCGTGTGCACTACTTGTGAAAGAGTCTGGGGTAAAAAGAGTAGTAGTAGCAACAGAAGATCCGAATCCTATGGTTGCTGGTAGAGGCATTAATCTCTTAAAAGAAGCCGGTATTGAAGTAGATGTAGGTATTTTAAAAGAGGAAGCTCAAAAATTAAATGAGCGATTTATTTATAATATGGTTCATAGTAAACCATTTGTTATTTCTAAAGTTGCGATGACATTGGACGGTAAGATAGCAACTTATACGGGACATAGTCAATGGATTACTGGTGAAGCTGCTAGAAAAGAAGTGCATCAATTAAGAAACCAAGTAGATGCTATTTTGGTTGGTGTGGGTACGGTATTAGCAGATAATCCTAAATTAACGACTCGATTAAGTAGTCCTTCTAAAAACCCAATTAGAATTATTTTGGATACCCATTTAAGAACACCTATTCAATCAAACGTTACTGATACAAAAGAATCTCAAACAATAATTGTTACAAGCATGGAATCTGAACTAGAGAAGGCAAAGCAATTAGAAGAAAAAGGTGTACAGATACTTAGAGTTCCATCAATTAATGGGAGATTAAGTATAGAAGAGATGTTAAACAATTTATATCAATTAGGTATCACGGATATTCTATTAGAGGGCGGTAGTGAAGTTAATGCTAGCTTTATGCGTCAAGGACTTATTCAAAAGTACTTAGTTTATATCGCTCCAAAAATCGCCGGAGGATCTAATTCCTTTA
>DATMFU010000266.1:0-4701 GCA_035556015.1 Niallia sp.
AATACTTTCAATTGCATCCTCCACTCTTTTTCTAATTTCTTTACTAGAAAGATTTGTCGTGATGGCTCCTGGTCCAAGCCAACTCTTTTTCCCCTTCTTTGGTTCTAAGGGCAAATGAATAATTACTTCATGCCCTTTTTCATGTGCACGAATTGCATCTTCCTTACTTGTTGGTAAAAACGGCATAATAGCAACCGTAATAGGAACGGGCAAGTTCAACATATCCTCTGTTCCCTTCATGTTATTCCCAAAATCATCAATAACAATTGCTAATTCGTTTTTCTCTTTATAAGTAAGCTCTTTAGCATCTACTTTTGTGTAAAAAGATAATAGAAAAATACTGAGCAACAAGATAACTTTTTTCATCTTAATTTCGCCCCTTTTTTATTGTTAGTATTTTCTTTAATCCTGTTTACATACTATTTGCTAAAAAAAAGAGACATCCATAAAAGTAAGGATGCCTCTGCCTATTATTTTCGGTGCATTTTAAACTCTAGAAAAAGATCATTATACTCAGCTAAGGAACGTTTGCCTAGGTTTTCATATACTTCTAATTTTGATGTCATCTCTTCATCTAAGTAGAAGCGTTTATCACTAGTAATCTCTTCTGGTAAATACTTCATTGCTTCTTTATTTGGAGTGGAGTACCCAACATACTCTGTGTTCTGGGCTGCATTTTTAGGATCTAACATAAAGTTAATAAATTTGTGAGCCCCTTCCACATTTTTGGCTGTTTTTGGAATAACAATATTATCAAACCATAAATTAGAACCTTCCTCTGGTACTACATACTCCACATCTTCGTTTTCCCACATAATCTCTTGAGCGGTACCAGACCATGCGACTCCAATAGCTGCTTCTTCAGTTGCCATTAGCATGCGGATTTCATCTCCGACAATCGCCTTCACATTTGGTGTTAGTTTGTCTAACTTTTCTTTCGCCTCTTTAAGATGTACATGGTCTTTATCATTCAAAGAGTAATTCAAGCTATTTAAGCTCATCCCCATGATTTCTCTAGCACCATCTATTAAAATAATTTGATTTTTTAAATCTTTATCCCATAAATCATCCCAAGTAGTAATCTTCTTTCCATCCAACATTTTAGGATTGTAAATAATCCCTACTGTTCCCCAAAAGTATGGAATAGAATAGTTATTACCAGGATCAAAAGATAAATCCATATAACGGCTATCAATATACTTCAGATTAGGGATTTTAGAGTGATCGACCGGAAGTAATAGATCTTCATCTAGCATCTTATCAATTGTATATTCAGAGGGAACAGCAATATCATAATTGGTTCCACCTTGCTCGATTTTCGTCATCATTGCTTCGTTAGAATCAAATGTTTCATATATGATTTTTATGCCAGTTTCCTCTTCAAACTTCGTAATCAAATCTGGATCTATATAGTCTCCCCAGTTATAAACAGTTAGAGTATTTCCACTAGAGTATCCTCTACTAGAATTTAGCTGGTTAACTACAACCAAAAGAATAATAGATAAAACAATAATAGCAATTAGCCCTCGTACAAGAGATTTCATTACTTCACCCCCATTTGCTTATTAGCACGCTTCGTAATGAAATAATAGCCAATTACAAGGATTAACGTTAATAAAAATAATAATGATGATAAAGCGTTGATATTTAAGGAAATACCTCTTCTAGCTAAAGAATAAATTTCCACAGAAAGGGTAGTAAATCCATTACCTGTTACAAAAAATGTAACGGCAAAATCATCTAAAGAGTACGTTAACGCCATAAAGAAACCAGCTAATATGCCTGGTGAAATATATGGAATAATTACCTTTGTGAGTACTTCTTTCCCACTTGCCCCAAGATCTAATGCAGCATCTACTAAAGTAGGACTCATTTCCTCTAATTTAGGCAAGACCATAATAACTACAATCGGAATAGAAAAAGCAATATGTGAGATAAGTACAGAAAAGAACCCTAACTTAATGCCTAATATAGTAAAAAATATTAAGAAAGATGCTCCTATGATAACATCTGGACTTACAATTAGAATGTTATTCAGCGAAAGAACAGAATCTCTCATTGATTTTTTTCTCATCATCGAAATACTTATTGCTCCTAAAACACCAATAATGGTAGAAATAGCTGCCGATAACAATGCAATAATAATCGTATTTAGTACTATTATTAATAATCTAGAATCATGAAATAATTCTTTATACCAATCAAGTGTAAAATCCTCAAAATTATGCATGGTTCCACCGCTATTGAAAGAGTAGAAAATCAAATAAAATATAGGAGCATATAAGACAACAAAAACAAGGCATAAATAAAAAACGGACCATTTAGATAGTTTCTTCACATTACACTCCTCTCTTTCTATTTCCGGTTAGAACCATAATAATAATCATAATAATAATTAAAAACACCGCTATAGTGGAACCCATACCCCAATCCTGAGTAATTAAAAAATGCTCTTCTATAGCTGTCCCTAATGTGATTACGCGGTTTCCTGCAATCAAACGAGTAATCATAAATAAAGATAATGATGGAATAAAAACAGCCTGACATCCACTTTTAACTCCATCAATAGTCAAAGGGAAAATAATCTTCCTAAATGTTGTCCAAGAGGAAGCTCCCAGATCTTGTGAAGCATAAACTAAACTAGGATTTAACTTCTCTAAAGAGTTAAAAATAGGCAAAATCATAAATGGAATAAAGATATAAACACTTACAAAAAGGAAGCTGAAATCAGTAAATAAAATTTGCTGCTTTCCAATGCCTAAAAACTCTAATGTTTTGTTTGTAACTCCATACGTCCCAAATATGCCAATAAACGCATATGCTTTTAGCAAAAGATTAATCCATGATGGTAGAATAATTAATAATAACCATAATTGCTTATGTCTCGTTTTTGTTAAAATATAAGCTGTTGGATAAGCAATTAACAAAGATATTAGTGTTATTAAGAGCGCATACCAGAAGGAGTTCAACGTCATGAATAAATATACGGACGTGAAAAATTTCTCGTAATTCTCCAAGCTTAAATTACCTTCAATATTAAAGAAGGAATAATAAACAATCAATGCAAGAGGAGCAATTACAAAAAGAGCAATCCATAAGTAGTAAGGAATAATATACCATTTTTTACTATTTTTCATTGGCAGCACCATCATAAGCTTCTAATCGTTTATCAAATTCTTCTTCCGTTTCTCCTAAACGCATGACATGAATTGCTTCCGGATCAAAAAACAATCCAATTTCCTCTCCTACTGTCACTTTTCTAGTAGAATGAACCAACCATTCATTTCCATCTTCATCATAACAAGAGATCTCATAATGTACTCCTCTAAATAGTTGTGAATCAACCTTAACCTTTAACTTTCCAGATTCCGTATTCGTAATTTCAAGGTCTTCTGGTCGAATTACAACCTCTACTGGTTCGTTATCATTAAATCCACCGTCAACACACTCAAATGTCTTATTTGTAAAATGAACAATAAAGTCTTTCTCCATTATCCCTGGTACAATATTAGACTCTCCAATAAAATCTGCTACAAAGCGATTAATAGGTTCATCATAAATGTCAGTAGGAGTTCCACTTTGTTCAATCTTTCCTTTATTTAAAACAAATATTTCATCGGACATTGCCAATGCTTCTTCTTGATCATGGGTAACAAAAATAAAGGTTATACCTAATCTTCTTTGTAATTCTCTCAATTCATATTGCATCTCTGTTCTAAGCTTTAAATCTAAAGCAGAGAGTGGCTCATCTAATAAAATAATCTCAGGCTCATTAACAATTGCTCTTGCAATGGCTACACGTTGTCTTTGTCCACCAGACATTTCACTTATCTCTCTATTTTCATATCCTTCTAGGTTTACAAAGCGAAGTGCCTCTTTCACTTTCTCTTCAATCACTTGTTTTTTCCATTTTTTAATCCGCAAGCCAAATGCCACATTTTCGAAAACATTTAAATGTGGAAATAAAGCATAATCCTGAAATACTGTATTAACCTGTCTTTTATTAGCAGGTACTTTATTAATCAACTTTCCATTAAAGAAGATACTACCTTCAGTAGGCTCCATAAATCCTGCAATCAAACGTAGAATGGTTGTCTTACCACAACCAGAAGGTCCAAGCAAGGTATAAAACTTTCCTCTTTCTATTTCAAAGCTCACACTTTTCAATACAGTTGTATCTTGGTCATAGCTTTTCGTTACATTTTCAAAACGAATAATCGATTGCTCTGCCATAATATCCCCCTTTACTCTTATAGATACGAATTCGTTGCAACAAGCAGTACTTCTGTCGGACCATCATGTGTATTAATAAGCTGATGTTCCTCTGTTGCATGATAATAGATAGACTCACCTTTTTTTGCTTTATACTCCTGTTTCCCTAACTTTAGGAGTATTTCCCCTTCCATTACATAAACAAAAGTTTCCGATAAAGACGGCTCAAATCGTTTAAATTCTCCTTTTTCATCAAAGAAGAGTCGGATTGGTTCCATTTCCTTTTCATTAGATTCTGGAACAAGCCACTGTATTCGATAGCCCTTTTCCTCATCTAAAAAGTCCGTCACATCTTCCTCTGTGTAAACAACCTTCCGTTTTTTTTCTTCATCGTCAAAAAATTCTTTTGGTGTACATCCTAAAACTTCTAAAATATCAAAGAAAGTCTCTATTGAAGGGGAACTAAGATCTCTTTCAAGCTGAGAAATA
>DATMFU010000267.1:0-6725 GCA_035556015.1 Niallia sp.
ATTTATTTCAAATGAAAAAGGGGCAAATTCGTAACGAATGATTAAACATTCATCGAGAATTTGCCCCTTTTATTTTCATTATCCCGTCTATCTATTCAGCTAATGCGACAATTTTTAAGGAAGTTTCCTTTCTTAAATCAATATAAGAATCTCCTATACGAATCAATGGTAAATTTGGTTCGTTAGGGTGAATGAAGATAATTTCTGCTATTTCATTATTACTTAATTGAACTTTTTTAAAAAGTTGTTGCCTCATCATATAATTAATAAAGGGAACAACAATAGCAGGGTGGAGCGCATGCGTGCGCGCTTCGTTCATTAGCTCATTTAGTGCTTCAAAAAATGATTTTTCCTTTTTATAAGAGTAAGAAGAAGACATACTGTGAAAGGCATCGGCCACCGAAATAACTTGAATCATAAATGGAATATCTTGTTCTGTACGATTAGACGGATATCCTTTTCCATTTATTTTGGCATGATGCAAAAGTGCCGCTCTAGAAACTAATATATCTAACTGACTTATTGAGAATAAAAGACTTTTTCCATAGGTAGTATGTTTCTGAATTTCTTTATACTCTGTATGGGTTAATCTAGTGTTTTTCTGTAAAATTTTAGGATCAATCATTAGCATACCAATATCATGAAACAACCCCATTTGACTGAGGAGATGGCATTGTTTTCTAGACATTCCTAGGAGTTTTCCTATTAAGGCAGAAATGATTCCTACATTAATACTATGTTGATAAATATAATCATTTTTCTCTATCTTTTTATTAATCAAATTCATAATAGAATGGTCGTTTAATGACGAAACAATAATTTTTTCATAGGAATGTAAAAGGGCATCAACTTGACTATCATCATGGTCTAAAATTAACTGAAATACTTTCTTTACTTCCTCTAATAATGAAATATTTGATGTTAGACTTGTCTCCTCTTCAGGTGAAATTCTAGTTGTTGTATCTATTACTGTAAAAGGGTTAATTTTATGCTTTGTAAGTGTTTCAATATGTTTTTTCGTAAGTAAAGTTCCCTGTTTTAATAAAAGTAGTCCTTCCGTAGTGTTAGAATAGACATCTTCTTTTAATCGGAAATTGAGAAAATCTGTATCAATTGGTTCAGTATTCATGATAATAGCTCCTTTACAAAATCGCTAATATAACGTTATCATCCCTTTGTTAGTAAATATTACCTTACATTCAAGATAGATGAAACCTACTTTATAACCAGTTGACCCCTATCTAATGTCCTATTTTGGGGCTTGTTCACGATAATTGCCCCTTTCTAATTGAATTAGATGATAATTATCTATATGCTTACACATATAAAATAACTTCTTTCTTACAAATGGAAATCCACCTATGTTAGTAGATATCTCAGTAAAGGAAGTGTGTAATAGTGGATAATTATCAATTAGTTGCTAAACGTAAAAAATCAAAAAGGGGAAGTGGTGCAATTAGTCATAATGATTTTATTCATAAGGAATTAAGTCAGTTTCAAACCATTTCTATACCATTTATGAATGTAGATGTTCAGAACCATGAATTGGAGAATTGGATTGCAGAAGAATTATCTCCTGATGAAATAAATGAGATTATCCTATTATTACAAAAGGCCAAAAGAAGATCATCCCCGTTAAAACCGATTTTTCAAGTTATTGCAGCAGGATTTTTGAAGAAAAGAACCTTTAACCATGTGTAGCAACATATATTGATCCTCCTATGTCTTATTCGTTTACTTGTATAGAAAAATTCCTACATATATAATAAGAACTATTCAAGTCCATTTAATGGTAAATATACTCCTATTCGAAAGCTGGAAATATGCTGGATGAATTAGATAGAAAGTAATTCTACTAGTTATATAATTATTAAGATAGTAGGTTTATTTAATGCAAGTAAAGGTAAAGAGAAGATTGATGGAGGTAGGTGTATAGTGGATGTTTAAGTACCTAGCTGCACTTTGTTTTCCTTCTGTTTTGGTGATGCTCTTTTCAAGAGTAACTTATTATCCAATTATTGGGCTTTTACTTACTGTAGCATTGATTTCTGCTTCTGTTTATAAAGGCTATACGGATACATACTTACTTATTATAATTGATTCTTTTTCCATGACATTAGGGTACTTTTTTAGTAGAAAAATGAAAGAGTCGGCTAAAAGTGTTAATGAAAATAAACAATAAAAAAGCTAAACGAAATTACTTACGTTGAAGAAAATGTTAGGTACTATTCGTTTAGCTTTTTTCTATCTTCACTATTTCCTCTCTGTACTCTAAGTATTTGATTCATGTAAGTCAATAGATATCTCCAAAAGATAGGGGAAGACAGTATAAATTGTCGAAAACCAATCGAATGTTTGTTCTCTTTTTAGTGGTTTGAAATAGAGTGATTGTGGTAGAATGGTGAGTATGAGATTACATATTATAGAAATATCCTATACTTATTAGAAAGACCGTAAGCAAATGAACGGAGGATGGTTTGGTGAAACAGGAATTTGAATTAGTTTCTAAATATACTCCACAGGGAGACCAACCTGAAGCAATCAAGGAGTTAGTAGCTGGAATTCGCTCAGGAAAGAAAATCCAAACTTTGCTTGGAGCAACAGGAACAGGGAAGA
Source organism: Niallia sp. (assembly GCA_035556015.1). Lineage (GTDB taxonomy): Bacteria > Bacillota > Bacilli > Bacillales > Cytobacillaceae > Niallia. The sequence goes on from DATMFU010000267.1 coordinate 2,617, forward strand.
CATTTACTGTTAGTAATGTGATCAAGCAAGTAAAAAAGCCTACATTAATTATTGCCCATAATAAAACGTTGGCTGGACAATTATATAGTGAGTTTAAAGAGTTTTTTCCGGATAACGCTGTCGAATATTTTGTGAGTTACTACGATTATTACCAACCGGAGGCATATGTACCGCAAACGGATACGTTTATTGAAAAAGATGCAAGTATAAATGATGAAATAGATAAATTAAGACACTCTGCAACATCGTCTTTATTTGAAAGAGAAGATGTAATTATTATCGCAAGTGTTTCCTGTATATATGGTTTAGGTTCACCAGAAGAATATCGAGAAATGGTGGTCTCTTTACGTACAGGTATGGAATTAGAAAGGAACCAGTTACTTCGTAAACTGGTGGATATTCAATACGACCGAAATGACATTGAATTTAAAAGAGGAACTTTTCGCGTGAGAGGGGATGTTGTTGAAATTTTTCCTGCATCTCGTGATGAACATTGTATCAGAGTAGAGTTTTTTGGAGATGAAATTGATCGAATTCGTGAAGTAGATGCATTAACTGGTGAAATATTAGGTGATCGAAATCATATTGCTATTTTCCCTGCATCTCACTTTGTTACAAGAGAAGAAAAAATGAAAGTAGCCATACAAAATATTGAAAAAGAACTGGAAGAGCAGCTAGATAAGTTACGTGCAGATAATAAATTGTTAGAAGCTCAAAGGCTGGAGCAGAGATGTAGATACGATTTAGAGATGATGAGAGAAATGGGTTTTTGTTCTGGAATAGAGAATTATTCCAGGCATTTAACATTGAGACCACCAGGATCTACTCCATATACCTTATTGGATTATTTTCCTGAAGATTTTCTATTAGTTATCGATGAGTCTCATGTTACATTACCACAAATAAGAGGGATGTATAATGGAGACCAAGCTCGCAAGAATGTTCTAGTGGAGCATGGATTTCGATTACCATCAGCACTTGATAATAGACCGCTTACCTTTAATGAGTTTGAAAAACATATCCATCAAATGATTTGTGTATCGGCAACACCAGGTCCATATGAATTAGAGCATACACCGGAAATGATAGAGCAAATTATTCGACCAACTGGTTTATTGGACCCAACGATAGATGTTAGACCAATAGAAGGTCAGATTGATGACTTAATTGGTGAAATACAAGAGAGAATAAAACGAAATGAAAGAGTCCTTATAACGACATTAACAAAGAAAATGTCGGAGGATTTAACAGATTATCTTAAAGAGATTGGGATAAAAGTTCAATATTTACATTCTGAAGTGAAAACATTAGAGAGAATTGAAATTATAAGAGAACTCCGCCTTGGAAAATATGATGTACTCGTTGGGATTAACTTACTAAGAGAAGGAATAGATATTCCTGAGGTTTCACTTGTTACTATCTTGGATGCTGATAAAGAAGGATTTCTTCGTTCTGAACGCTCACTTATTCAAACCATTGGCCGTGCGGCTCGTAATGCTAATGGTCATGTTATTATGTATGCAGATAAGATGACCAATTCAATGGAAATAGCAATTGCTGAAACAAAGCGAAGAAGAGAAATTCAACAAAAATATAATGAAGAGCATGGTATTACACCAAAAACCATTCAAAAAGACATTCGGGATACTATACGAGCAACACATGCTGCTGAAGAAGTGGAAGAGTATTCAACAAATGTTAAATTAGAAAAACTAACGAAAAAGGAAAAAGAGGCAATGATTGCTCAAATGGAAACAGAAATGAAAGAAGCAGCGAAGGCATTGAATTTTGAAAGAGCAGCAGAACTTCGTGACTTATTATTGGAATTAAAAGCAGAGGGGTGAGGAATAGATGCAAAATGATAAATTAATAGTAAAGGGAGCAAGAGCAAATAATTTAAAGAATATAGATATTACGATTCCGAGAAATCAATTAGTAGTAATTACTGGTTTATCTGGTTCCGGTAAATCGTCTTTAGCATTCGATACAATTTATGCGGAAGGACAAAGAAGATATGTAGAATCATTGTCAGCATATGCTCGTCAATTTTTAGGTCAAATGGATAAACCAGATGTTGATTCTATTGAAGGATTATCTCCAGCTATTTCTATTGATCAAAAAACAACAAGTAGAAATCCTCGCTCAACAGTAGGTACAGTAACAGAAATATATGATTATTTGAGATTATTATATGCAAGAGTAGGTCGGCCAACTTGTCCAGAACATGGAATGGAGATTTCCTCTCAAACAATTGAACAAATGGTTGACCGTATCCTTGAATACCCTGAAAGAACGAGACTGCAAGTACTTGCACCAGTAGTGTCTGGTCGAAAGGGTGCACATGTAAAGCTTTTGGAAGATATAAAAAAACAAGGTTATGTCCGTGTCCGTATCGATGGGGAAATGTATGAAATTGGTGACGACATTTCCTTAGATAAAAATAAAAAACATAATATTGAATTAGTAATAGATCGTTTAGTAGTAAAAGAGGGAATAGAAGCTCGTTTAGCAGATTCTTTAGAATCTGCTCTTGAGTTTGGTGATGGCAAAGTAATAATTGACGTAATTGGAGAAGAGGAATTGTTATTTAGTGAACACCATGCTTGTCCGATATGTGGCTTTTCCATTGGAGAATTAGAACCAAGACTCTTTTCTTTTAATAGTCCATTTGGAGCTTGTCCTGATTGTGATGGATTAGGAAGTAAATTAGAAGTGGATATTGATTTAGTAATACCTGATTGGGAGTTAACATTAAAGGAAAATGCAATCGCTCCATGGGAGTCTGTTTCCTCACAATATTATCCGCAATTATTGGAAAGTATTTGTAATCATTATGGAATAGATATGAATATTCCTGTTAAAGACATTCCAAAAAATCTTATGGATAAAATATTATATGGTTCAGGCAAAGAAAAGATTCATTTTCGATATGAGAATGACTTTGGGCAAATTAGGGAAAATGATATTGAGTTTGAAGGCGTCATTCGTAATGTAGAGAGAAGATATAAAGATACAAGTTCTGACTTTATTCGAGAACAGATGCAAAAATATATGGCTGAACGAGACTGCTTAACATGTGGTGGATACCGTTTAAAGAAAGAAGCATTGGCAGTTTTAATCAATGGACAACATATTGGGAAAATAACAGAAAAGTCGATTGTAGAGGCCTTTCGTTTTGCGGAAGAAATTGATTTAACAGAAAAAGAAAGACAAATTGCTAATTTAATTCTTCGAGAAATTAAAGAAAGATTAGGATTCTTGATTAATGTTGGTTTAGATTATCTAACATTGAGTAGAGCAGCAGGCACTTTGTCAGGCGGTGAGGCACAAAGAATTCGATTGGCTACTCAAATAGGTTCTCGATTAACAGGTGTTCTGTATATACTTGATGAGCCTTCTATCGGTCTCCATCAAAGAGATAATGATAAGCTAATAGATACCTTAAAGCATATGCGAGATATTGGTAATACGCTTATCGTAGTAGAACATGATGAGGACACAATGACTGCAGCAGATTACTTAATAGATGTAGGTCCTGGCGCAGGTATTCATGGTGGCGAAATTATATCTTACGGAACACCAAAAGAAGTAATGGAAGATCCTAATTCTGTTACAGGGCAATACTTATCTGGAAAGAAATTTATTCCATTACCATTAGAAAGAAAAAAAAGTGATGGAAGATTTATTGAAATTGTTGGAGCGAAGGAAAATAACTTAAAAAATGTAAATGTGAAATTTCCATTAGGAATGTTTATAGCTGTTACAGGTGTTTCTGGTTCGGGAAAAAGTACACTAGTAAATGAGATTCTTCATAAAGGATTAGCTCAAAAACTAAATCGTGCCAAAGCCAAACCTGGAAAGCATAAAGAACTAAAGGGAATCGAGCAGTTAGAAAAAGTTATCGATATCGATCAATCGCCAATTGGTCGTACACCAAGATCAAACCCTGCTACGTATACAGGAGTATTTGATGATATCCGTGATGTATTTGCTTCTACTAATGAAGCAAAAGTTCGTGGGTATAAAAAAGGACGGTTTAGCTTCAATGTAAAAGGTGGCCGATGTGAAGCATGTCGTGGAGATGGAATTATAAAAATCGAAATGCACTT
>DATMFU010000268.1:0-2365 GCA_035556015.1 Niallia sp.
TAATTGTTAGTCCTCTTTATAATAAAGAAAATATAAGAGGGGCTATTGTCGTTATCAGGGATATGACAGAAGAAAGAAAGTTAGACAAACTTCGAAATGATTTTATTGCTAATGTATCACATGAGTTGCGGACTCCAATTAGTATGTTGCAAGGATATAGTGAAGCAATTGTTGATGATATAGCTGAATCTGAGGAAGAAAAAAAGGAAATGGCTCAGATTATCTATGATGAATCACTTAGAATGGGCAGGTTAGTGAATGAATTTTTAGATCTTGCCAGAATGGAAGCTGGTCATCTAGATATAAAAAGAGAAGAAGTAGAAGTTTCCTCTTTTATAAATCGAGTCACTAGGAAATTCAACGCACTTGCAAAGGAAAAAGAAGTCCATTTTGATGTTTCAGTTACTGGTGAATCTATACGGTTTGAAATGGACGTGGACCGTATGGAGCAAGTGTTAACGAATATTATGGATAATAGCATACGACATACAAATAAAGGTGGATCTGTATTTGTTCGTAGTAAAACAGATAAATATGGAGTTCATATTGAAATTGAAGATACAGGTTCAGGAATTCCTGAAGAAGATTTACCATATGTATTCGAGCGTTTTTATAAAGCGGATAAGGCAAGAACACGAGGTAATTCTGGAACAGGATTAGGACTAGCTATTGCTAAGCATATTATTGATGCCCATCATGGAGAAATTTCCGTTCATAGCAAGGTAGGTCGAGGAACCACATTTTTTATCTTTTTGCCTCGAAATAATGAATAAATTGAAAGAAAGTGCCGATTCTTCTTGATTCACAAGAAACATTTTAACATAATAGAAGGTATAGGAAGGGGATTATTCCTTCCTTTTTATTTTGGTTAATTTTTTCGGATTTTTAGGTTTGATGTTCAATAATTAAGGCAGTGCAATAAAAGTGAGTACATTATTTTTATGTATAGTATTGTCTATAACAAATGAAGAACTTTAAATAATGATTGTTCAATCCTTTGAACGATAAAATACATAAGTTATTGAAACTATTTTCATCGATTTACGACTAATTTAATGAACGGGGAGGGGAAAATGATGAACTCCGTTTTTGATGAAATATATAATAAATATCATCATGACGTTTTTCAATTTCTTTATTATATGGTTAATCATAAAGAGACTGCAGAAGATTTAGTTCAAGAAGTGTACATTCGGGTCCTAAAGTCTTACCATCGATTTGAGGGAAAAAGTTCCGAAAAAACTTGGTTGTTTAGTATTGCTAGAAATGTGGCTATCGACTATTTTCGAAAACAAAAGAATTGGAAAGATCGTGTTTTAGATAAATTTGATTGGTCCAAACAACAGATTAAATCACCAGAATTACTACCTGAGGAATTTGCAATCCAATCAGAAGAAGTACAAGGGATATTTAAAGCATTAACTACATGTACAGTTGATCAAAAAATGGTGGTTATTTTAAGATATATTCATGAACTCTCTATTGCAGAAACTGCAATTACCTTAGGGTGGACGGAAAGTAAAGTAAAAACTACACAGCATAGAGCTTTAAAACACTTACGTAAAGTTCTTGAAAATAATGCGGGAGAGGAGGTACAGTATGTCGAGAAAAAACTGGGACGATGAGAAAGTAGAGTATTTATTAAGACAACTTCCTGGTATAAAAGATGAACGCTCTAAAGATATTGTCTATAATAAAGTTAGAATACAATTAAACAGTAGGAAGAGAAGAAATTGGATATTGCCAAGTATGGCTTCTATGTTGGCTGTATGTCTAATCTTTATTATTGGGCAAAGTTTTTTTGATTTCACTCCAAAATTAGAAAAAAGTTCTTATAATGCATTAAGCTCAGGAGAGAATAAAAACATGGAAATAGCGAACAAACAGGAAGAGGCGAATAAAGATATTTCTCAATTTTCCGATGAGTCAATAATGGAACAAAAGACCACCGCTTTATCAGTACATGCTATTTATGAGGATGAAATTAATGGTAAAGAAGTCTTAACTTATCCCATACCAGATGCAAATATACAAGTAGTTGTACCTGTTAGTATTTTAGTGAATAATCCAAACCAATTATCAAGATTTGATCTTTATAAACAAAATATAGATGCAGTGAAAAATAATAATATATGGAATTTGAGCACTTATGCACCTTTTGATTCTTCTATGCTTACATATGATTCTTCTCAAAAAATAGTAAATGTTGATTTTAAGCAGGATTTAACAAATGTAGGTTCACATTCTGATGAATTCTTTCAAACCTTGGTTTCTCAACAATTAGAAACAATAGGGGCAGAGAAAATGGCCTTCTATACAAACGGAAAAGAAGGGGCGATTATAGGGAATAGGGTGGAAAGTATTG
>DATMFU010000269.1:0-11615 GCA_035556015.1 Niallia sp.
AAAAACGGGTTCTTAATAGTCGGTTCACGTCGCTAAGTGAATTAGAGATGGACCAATCTAAAGGAAAAGAGTACTTTCTAAGTTGATGTCTTCTTAAATTTAATGAAGGACCACACCAACTACCTAAACTGACAAATAGATTATAGGACCCTTTTATTTCCTCTAATTTCATATGTTCACATCACTTTCATAAAATTATTTAAAAAAATTCTTATTATGCAAAGACAAGATCTTTCCGGAGAAAGATCTTGTCCATTCTAAATGCAAATATGTTACTTACGATTATTATTATGGAAATATAACAAAATAAATAATTATACTACGGATCTTACAGTAAGTTGTCCTAAATATTTACCAGTATTAATTACTGGAGCAGTAACAATTGCGTCTATCGTGATTCTCGCAGTATTTCCAAGAAGATTTAAAGCTAATAAAGTATCTGCTGAAGCGATTTCTACAGAGTTTGGTCCATTAGTATTAAGAACATTACTAAATAGAGGGATAGTGGCAATAACAAAATTTGCTATGTTAACAATTTGTAAAGTTCCGGTAACTAGAACGGTATCGTTACCTGCAAATGCATAGTTGAAACTAAGTGGAAGAGCTAAACCAAGCAATGGAGTACCAAAGGTAAATGTACTTCTAAAAGTTACAGTTTGATTAGCGATACTTGTTGGAGACCAAAGGTAAGCACTATTACCATCAATTAGTGGTTCAGTAGTAGGTGCTACTACAACAGGGGTTTTAGGCAAAGCTCCGCCTGCATTGTCAGCAATAATAGAGGTATTAGCTGTGTTAGTAAATGCTTGTAAAAGTAATGACATACATTTTCCACCTCCTTTAAGAATGGAATAATTAGTAAAATGTTTTTGTCGTGACTTGAAAATTAGACAATGGTTTGAACAGTAATTTGTCCAAGATATCTACCAGTGTTAGGTGGTGTATAAGGAAGGGTTATTGGAGCAGTAACTGTTGCATCTACCGTGATTCTAATAGAACCTCCTAATAGGTTTGCAGCGATTAAAGTATCAGCAGAAACGATTTCCACATTATTCGGATTGGAATCATTATTATCAGAGAAAAGAGGAATAGTTAATGTAATAAGTCCTAGCACGTCTAATACTTCAAGAGTAGCATTCACAGCTACTGTCTCATTACCTGCAAATGCATAATATATACTTATTGGTAAGGCAAGAGATAATATAGGTGCGCCAAAAGTGAAAACACTGCGAAAGGTAACAACTTGTCCAGATGCAGTTACTGGAGACCAGATATATTGATTATTCCCATCAATTCCAGGAGCTGAAGGAGTAGTAAATACAGTAGCTCCTATTGGTGCAGCACTATCGAAAGTTCTAGTAGTGTTTGCTGGAGTTGTAAAAGCTTGAAGAGCGATAGGCATATATTTCACCTCCTTTTTACTTTAATACAACCATATATTATGTTGGGAAAATTCAATTGTTTAGACTAAAAGAGGAATAGAAGCGTGTATTTTTAATAAAATTACGAAAATAACTTTCTGATAAGTGACAATCGTCTATACGCAAGTTCTTCCTTATAAATATGTATAAGAAGAAGGATATTCTAGCAAGGAGATGTGCTTATGAAAATACTACTTGCCACCTATTGGATTGTTCCACATGTTGGTGGTGTTTGGAATTATATGAATCAACTGAAAAAAAAATTAGAGTATTTTGGACATGAAGTAGATTTACTAGGATATGGTGATATGCATAAATATGTTTATCACGTAACAAATGATATAAAAATATATAAAGAAGATGTCATAGAAGAAGTCACAAAAAAATTAGAAGCAAACAGTCATTTGGAATACTACGCTGATCCAGTTGTAAAGTTTTGTGAAACACAAAAGTTCGTATATGAACTAGGTATTGCTAAAATGGAATTGGAAAAATATGATTTAATTCATACACAAGATGTATTTTCTTCCAGCGTGTTCGCAAAAGTAATACCGAAAGATACTACCTTAGTGGCTACACTACATGGTTCCGTTGCACATGAAATGAAAGATTATGTCATGAATGTACATGTTACAGAAACTTCTTCTCTAGCTTGTATTTATTTTGATGAATTAGAGTATAGCGGAGCAACTTCTGCAACTAAAACGATTGTAGCTAATAACTGGTTAAAAAACATCCTAATAGATGAGTTTAAGGTTCCTGAAGAACAGATACTTGTGCAACATTATGGATATGATATAGATGCTTTTTTGAATACCTTTGATGCTAACAATATAACAATAGAAAAGCCATTAGAAAAAAAAGTTATCCTTTTTTTAGGAAGATTAGTATCCTTAAAAGGGGTTCACCATCTCATAAATGCTTTAGGAAATTTACAATACTCTCGTGATGATTGGGTATGTTGGATAGTAGGAGAAGGAGAAAAACAAGCAGAGTTAGAACAACAGACTAAAGAGCTTGGTTTAGTAGATAAAGTAATATTCCTTGGCAATCGTAGTAATGTTGCAGAATTACTTTATGTAACTGATATATTTGTATTACCAAGTTTAATAGAGAATCAACCATTATCGGTAATAGAAGCACAAATTATGGGAAAACCAATTGTAGTAAGTGATACAGGTGGTCTTCCAGAAATGGTGACCCACGGATGGAATGGACTTATAACAAAAGCGGGAGATGAGCAAGGAATTTGTAATAGTCTTTATTCATTACTTGAAAATGAAGAATATGGAAAACAACTAGGAAATACAGCAAAAACTTGGGCATTAGATTATTGGTCATTGGAAAAGGGTGCTAAAAAAGTTCTCGAAATATATCATCAAGTATTAAAAAAAAACAACTAACAAAATCACTTTATCTTCTAAAAAAATATGTGAAAAAACTAAAATCCTTCTTTATCCATATTTTTAAGACCAAAAGGAAAACCAAGCCTTAAAAAGCGCTTGGTTTTTTGTTATTTGTTTATTTCTTTTCATGTTCTTACTCTAGTAACTGTTAGAGGAGCAAAATTAAGAACTTCTAATATTACGGAAGTACCTTTATATATTTCTGATCCTTCTGGAACCATGATGAGTAAATTTCCGTCCCCTTTTTCTCCTCCAGTGTAAGCAAAGTTTTCTTCCATTTGTAATATTCCATTAATGTAAACATTAAAATAACCATTATTCAAATTTAATTTTGGTAGTTCACTTACTTCATTTCCTGAATCATCTAGAAAGTCAGATGCATCAATTTTTAAAGATTCATTTCCCTCTACAGTATTTTCTACTTCATAAAAAAAACGTGAAATCATTGGAGATGTATCTACTTGTGACTCCAAGTTTACCGCTAGCTTTATTATTTTTAACGCCATTCCTTTCCCTCCTTTTTATCGTTACAATATATGCAAATTCTAAACAAGTTGTTATAAAACATTCCAGATTAAACTTTTTTACCATCAATTTCCCATTTTGTTCCTTGTTTTAAGACACATATTTTTTCATTTGGCTATATACTAATGATGGAATTGGTTTGTAGGTACTTAGGAAAGTTAATGGTTATTGTAGGGGGGGTTTGATGAATAAAAATATTCCTAAGCAAAAAGTTAATAGTAATGTCTGGGGACCACCATTGCTATATGGTCATTTTACTCCTAATCAGCAAACCTTTTTTAGAACGAGCAAGATTAAGAGTTTTGAATTTTATTCTATTTCAGATGGATGTAAAAGAGTGTTTACCGAAGAGGATGCTCTAAAAGACTATGGAAAACAAGTAATATTAGCCCCACATTTAATATCGTATATGAATTTATTTGTAAATGGTGTCCTGCAGCCAAAAAGTAACTATGAAGTTAGAAAAGGAAAAATCATTTTAAAAACAGAAGACATCCCCCAACGCGGCACTCCTATTATTCTGCAAATGATCATAATATAAGGTTTGTAAAACCTTATTATTATAGAAAAAGAGAATGAACAGTAAAAAGGAGGAGAGGTTTTACGTGAAAATTTTGCTAGCAACCTATTGGGCTATTCCCCATGTAGGTGGAGTTTGGAACTATATGGAACAACATAAAAGGAAGTTAGAATCCCTTGGTCATGAAGTAGATATTCTTGGATATAATGAAGACAATACGGCTGTAACTCTGTTAAACAAAGGAGAACAATTGGAAAAGGAAAAGTTGCTTCCCTTATTAGAGGCTAAATTAAATGAAGAACTTTATCCTGCAATACATGCAAACCCATTAGTAAAATACACCGAATTTCAACGATATATATTTGAATTAGCTGCCGCTTATTTCGGCCTAGACCAATATGATGTCATTCACACCCAAGATGTAATAGCAACTGCAAGTATTAAAAGGGTATTACCTGCAAATACAGCTTTAGTTTCCACACTACATGGCTCTGTAGCCCATGAGATAAGAAACCAATTAGTAACTATCCACAAGTCACCAAATTCATATATGGCTCGGGCATATTTTGATGATTTAGAGCATATAGGTGCAACCTCAGCAGATCAAACGATTGTTGCTAATGAATGGTTGAAAAATATCTTGCTAGGTGAGTTTAACGTACCAATAGAACAACTAAAAGTCCTTCATTATGGTTTTGATACAGAAGATTTCCTCAAAAAGATGAAAGAAAAAACAACATCCTTGAAATTGCCTACAAACAAAAAAGTAATATTATATACAGGAAGACTTATTGAATTAAAAGGAGTTCACCATTTAGTTAACGCTCTTGGAAAGCTAAAAGAAATCCGAGATGATTGGGTATGTTGGATTGCAGGGGAAGGAGATAAACAGGAAGAACTAGAAGCTCGAGCAAAAGAATTAGGTTTAGAATATGATATATTCTTCTTTGGAAACAGAGAGGACGTTCCTTATTTAGTATCAGTGTGTGATATTTATGTTTTCCCTAGCCTGTTGGAGAATCAGCCATTATCGGTAGTAGAAGCACAAATTGCAGGAAAACCTATTATCGTTAGTGATGCCGGAGGCCTTCCTGAAATGGTAGAGCATGGCAAAACGGGTATCATATCACCAGCTGGGGATGAAATTGCCTTATGTGATAACATGAATGTTCTATTAAGTAATGATTTATATCGAAAAAAATTAGGTTCTAATGCTAAAAAATGGGGTATGACCTATTGGTCGATGTCTAAAGGTGTAAAGAATATTGTAGATGTATATAAAGAGGCCATCAGTAAAAAGAGAAAGGAAAATACGGATGTCTCTCTTGAAACAGAAAATTAACACGTATTTCGATTCCTTCCTTTCAACATGTAAAAATATAGGTAAACGATTATTGTATCTTGTAAAAAAACAAGACAAAATACAAGATAGTTTATCTGCAAAAGTTGAAGTTAAACAAGCGGATATCTCTGTAGCTAACGGAGATTGCTATAATACAATCTTTTCTGATGCCCTTTCCACCCCAAAAGTATTTGTGGAGAAACATACGTGGGATACTGTTCTACAAAGAATAAATAAAGAATATATTATTCCAAATCCGTATACTTCAAATGCATTACAACAAATGAATATAGATGCTTATAACTCGCTATTTACTAAACCATCCACTCATAAAAACGTCTATATCAATAAACAAATAATGGATCCACTATTAAAATCACTTCCACCAAACTACATTCTTCCTGATGCAAAAGTCCAAAACGTTTTTGAAGTAATGAATGGAGATGCTTTTGATAGTTTATTTAGCAAAAATTATTCTACTCCTAAAGTTTTCGTTAATCACTTACTATGGGGTGGAATAATAGGCAAATTAACTTCCAGTTATCATCTTCCCAATTACAAATCAGAGCTACTATTCAAAAAAATGAGCAGCAATGAATATGATCATATGTTTATAAATCCGCCTTCCACTAGAAACTTATTTGTGGAGCCATCTATATGGACCAAGATTAGTAATTCTGTTCCTAATCATTACTTATTACCAAACAATAGTACTGTAAACAGTTATCATAAAATGGAAAGCGACCGCTATAATTTTCTATTTACAAAAGCATCGAAAACAAGTGTTTTTATCGATTCTTTATTGTGGGATAAAATAAGTCAGTCACTTTCTTCTGAATATCAAATTCCACAAGTAGAAGAATTCGAGAAATTCCCTAAATAATGATGAATAGGTTCAATGATGATAAAAAAGAGAAGCACGATGTTAAATGCGTGCTTTTTTTATGAAATTAAAAATACCTATATAGTAAGTTATCGTTATGACAGAGTAATAAAAAAGAATTTTTACTTCGTTTTTAAATTGTAAAGGAAAATTTCAACACTCAGAACTAGGATAGGCTATGACTCAGGCATTTCCTTATTTCTAACCATATACTATTAAAAAAGAATAGGAGATTGGTATATGAAAGTTGTTGTTACAGGGGGAGCGGGATTTATAGGTTCTCATTTAGTGGATTCTTTAGTAGCTCTTGGTAATGAAGTTCATGTTATCGATAATTTTTCTAGTAGTAGTTATGTTCATGAGCATCAATTAGTGACGGTGCACAATCTTGACATTAGAAGTGAAGAAGCAAAACAATTAATCATAAACGTGAAGCCAGAAATAGTTTTCCATCTTGCAGCACAAGCAGATGTTACACGTTCCATACTAGATCCTGCCTTTGATGCAGATGTGAATATACGGGGAACGATAAATATGTTAGAAGCCAGCAGACTAGCTAATGTAAGGAAAATAATTTTCTCTTCTACGTCAGCCGTGTATGGAAACTTACAAAAAGAAATTATTACAGAAAATGACCCAACTTTAACCTTTTCTTACTATGGATTATCAAAATTATCTGCAGAAAAATATATAGAACTTTATGAAAAATTATATGGACTTTCTTATACTATTCTTCGTTACGGAAATGTGTATGGACCGAGACAAACTGCGAAAGGGGAAGGCGGTGTTATTGCAGTATTCATGGACAAGATTAGTAAATCCTCTGCATTAAAAATACATGGGGACGGCGAACAAACAAGAGATTTTGTCTATGTAAAAGACGTAGTAGCTGCAAATCTTTCTGCAGCTGAGCATGGAGATCGAGAAACCATCCATGTTAGTACCAAAAAAAATACTTCCATTAATATGTTAGTCGATATTTTAACAAGGCTTCATCCACATTCAATAAAAACTGTTTATTCTTCAGCCCGAATGGGTGATATAAAGCATAGTTGCCTAGATAACACAAAAGCAAACGACTTATTAGAATGGCATCCAATATATGATATTGCGACTGGTTTAAAAGAAACATACGAATACTACCATTCAAAATAAGTTCTTCATTTGCTTCATTCCATCCTCTATTTTTCACCATTTGTGTATAGGCTAGTACCTTTTTTCATTTTTCTGGTACATAGCCTGTACCTTTTCTTTCTTTTTTCATTAATTAATAGTGGTACTAATTAAATATTCCTTCTATTGTTACAACGATCCATTTCTAAATAGCCTAGGAGAAAGGGGAGTTATAGAATGAAGCTAAAGGAAATTCAAAAGGAATATGATGTAATTTTTAGCTTGGGTAATAATTGCTTGCCAGCAATGAAATTAAGAGAGCATGATCTTCGGCGATTTGCAGGACCCCTAGATTGGGTGGGTTCTCCAAATTTAAGTAAAGTGACCAATTTACTGAGACACAATTTTTCCAGATTTCTAGAATTAGAGAATTTAAGAGGTATTCAATATGTTTCAGACACAGATATCCTTGTGCTTGATGAATTAAATCACATTAGTTTTAATCACGATTTTAAAACAAATCGAAATACATTAGATGAATTTTTAGATTTACCACTCATTAAAGAAAAATATGAGCGAAGAATTAAACGATTCCAAAGAACATTAGAAGAAAAGAACCAAATACTTTTTATTCGAACAGAAGGAACAATAGAAGAAGTAATGGAACTTCAAACCATTTTAAAAGAGAAAGTAAAAGGCGATTTTTCTATCCTCCTCATTAATCATACTGATGTCACCAAATTAACCGAAATTGATTGGAATTTGGAGAATGTATGTGTATTAGAGTTACCAAAGGAGGAAATATGGGAAGGCAATAATCATTGTTGGAAGGAAATATTTGAGTCTATTTCTTTACGAAAGTAAAAGATAAGAATTTGTACTTAAAAAGGAGTTCATAATATGAGCCTACAAGAAATTAAAGGTGTTTATGATGCGATTTTTAGTTTAGGAGATTTATGTTTAGCAAGCATCCAACTTAGAAAATTAAATTTAAGACCTTTTGCAGGTCCCCTAGATTGGATGTCATCTCCTTCCTTGTCAAGTGTTAATCAATTATTAAAAAATAGATTCTCCGGTTTTATGGATCGAGCAAACCTATTACCTACAGGCTATTCTACTGGTGTAAATACTCCAGAGCCATTCTTAGTAGTACATGATCAAAAATATGGAATAGTATCAAGTCACGACTTTAAAGCAGATAAAAACACACTTACAAACCTTGCAACCTATCCTGAAGTAAGAAAAAAATTAGATAAGCGAAGTAAAAGGATGCTTTCCATGTGTGAAAATGGCAAAAAAATATTATTTGTTCGAACGGAAGCGAGTTTCGCAGATACACTTGAATTAGAATCTGTTTTATCGAATATTGTGAAGAACGAATTCCATATCCTAATCATTAATCATACAGACAGAGATAATCTACAAGAAGTATCTTGGCCAATTCACAATGTGACAGTTGTAGAGTTACCTGAATATGAAAAATGGACAAATAATGATCACTATTGGGAACAAATATTTGAAGGTATATCTATAAAAAAATAATGTAAGGTTTTTTGCCGAACGAATGAAAAAGTTTTCGTTTGGCAATTACATATAAGAGACATGGAGGGATTTCTTTTAGTACAATATAAGGAGAATTTATTATAAAAAAGTAGAAGGTGTTGCTATGAAATTTTCCGATAAAGTAGTTATTGTTACAGGTGCAAGTAAGGGAATAGGAAAGGCTATTGCTGACATGTACATAAATGAAGGAGCAAAAGTTATAGTAGCTGATATAGAGGAACCGACAGAAGTAAAATCAGAATATCCTAATAATACTACGTTTATCAAAACAGATGTACGAGTAGAACAGGATATTATCTCTCTTATGAAGAATGTTGTAGAGCAGTTTGGGAAAATAGATATTCTAATTAATAACGCAGGTATAAGTGTATTTAAATCTTTCTATGAACTTAGTGTTGAAGAATTTGATAATGTCATTCATACGAATTTACGAAGTGTTTTCCTTTGTTCTCGGGAGGCGGCAAAGTTAATGAAACAAAATAAAAATGGTGGTTCTATCATTAATATTTCCTCCACAAGGGCTTACCAATCGGAGCCAAATACAGAGGCTTATAGTGCTAGTAAAGGTGGAATTATTGCCTTAACTCACTCCCTTGCTAATAGTTTGGCAAATGACTTCATTACAGTAAACAGCATATCGCCAGGATGGATTGAAACAAAAGATTATGATCATTTACGAAACGTGGATCACGAACAACACCTATCAAAACGAGTTGGAAAACCTGCGGATATTGCAAGAGCTTGTTTATTCTTAACAAATCCAGAAAATGATTTTATTACTGGAACGAACTTAATGGTGGATGGTGGTATGACTGTTAAAATGATTTATGAAGAATAGAAGACCTTGCTTACATTAGATGAGTATGAATGATATTTTCGATAATATTGCTATTGAACAAAATGAGGAGTATAATATCTTGCATATATAATTATCATGACACTTATCTAATGGAGGCAATATAATTGGACTTCTTACATCAAATTTTATCAACATATGCATCATTTTTTGATTGGGAAATGTGGGCTGAAGTTTTAACAGATCCTGTTTCATGGGGATTAATCGGATCTTTAGTTATTCTAGAAGGACTACTTTCAGCAGATAATGCTCTTGTGCTTGCAGTAATGGTTAAGCATTTGCCAAAAGACAAACAAAAAAAAGCTTTAACCTATGGACTATTCGGGGCATATTTTTTCCGTTTTGTTTTTATCGGTCTTGGAGTATACCTCATTAAATTTACGTGGATTAAATTTGTTGGTGCTGCTTACTTAGCATGGATCGTTATTAAACACTTCTGGTTAGGTGATGGCGACGAGGAAAGCTCTTCTATTAAGAAAGATAGTTGGGCAGTACGAGTATTTGGTATATTTTGGGCTACTGTTTTTTCCGTAGAATTAATGGATTTAGCATTTTCTGTGGATAGTATACTAGCATCACTAGCGGTATCTAATGAAGTATGGATTCTTTTAATCGGTGGTATGTTAGGAATTCTCATGATGAGAACTGTTGCGAAACTATTCCTAGTACTAATTGATAAAGTTCCTGAACTGGAAACTACAGCATTCGTGTTAATTGGTATCATTGCATTGAAAATGTTCGCAAGTATTTTTGATTACGAATTAAATCATTATGTATTTTTTGCGATTCTTATTCTTGCATTTATTATCACGTTCATCATTCACTTTATTAATAAAAACAAAAAGCTATCTGAAGAGATTGCTTCAACAAAAGAGAAATAATTATACGTTGCCTGTTCTTTTTGGACAGGCTTTTTTTATTAAAAGGAAACTATTTCGTATACTTATTTGCATATGACGACGCCACAAATGAATCAGGCTTTATTTTCGGCTCAATACCAAAAGATTCAATTCTCGTAATCATTTCATTAACAAATTCCTTCGTCTTATTTCTATTTCCTGACCCAATATCAATATGACCCTCCATTGTAAAAGTGGCTCCTTGATATACATGAGGTAGAACTACATCAATGAGCTGTGATTTTCTTTCTTCCGTAAAAAGACTAACAACTTCTTCTGTGAGGGTTGTTTCGTAGGATATTTTTTCATGAAGGTGTAAAATTTTTCTTGGAACAATTACCTTTCTAATACATGCCCACACGCCTTTTCCTTTATCTTGAATGACAATACCTGTGATAAAATTAGTTTGTTTTACATGCACTTGTGAGTCTGTTCCTATCATTAACTGATAATTTCCAATTGGATTCCTTTGCATAAAAGAAAGAATCCTTTCAAAAACAAGATCAAATGTCATATTTTTTTCTTGAAGGTTTTGAAATCGAATTTCTTCCATGCTATCCATCGATGTTGTATCCCTCCATTTACATTATCTTTCTATTTATTCCATTGTATGATTAAGGTTTACTTTTAGCACCACTGCATCTGAGTCCAACTTTATTTATACCAACTCAAACTTCATGCATAAAAAGGAGATAGCTTCTAATAGTTATATTATTTTATGAAGAGCGAAAAGATTTGGTTCCTTTTTATAATTATGAAAATAAGTAATAAAATGGTAAATAATTCGAAACGTTAGTAAAAAAAATAACGTCTAATGGTATACCATACTTAAAAGGAGCGCTTATATGAGGAAATTATCCGCAATATTATCCATCGTTTTCGTATTCTCATTTGTATTAATGGGTTGTAGTAATACAGAAGTTAATGAAAGTAAAGGAAGTGAAAAAGCAGATAGTGGTGATACAACGCAAGAAACGGTTTTTTCTTTAGAAAATACCGATTCTAGTAAAAATGAAATAGAAGCAGAATCAAAAACCAAAAATACTGCACAACAAACAAATCGGATGGTAATTTATAATGGGACCAT
>DATMFU010000270.1:0-8744 GCA_035556015.1 Niallia sp.
TTCATGGTAAAGTCTTCTTACATTTTAATTCCTAACTACTATTCCTATTATTTCGTGTTAGTAAAACCACCATCAATACGGAAATAGAAGTGTCTAAATAATATTAACCACTTCCAGGGATACCTGCATTATTAAAGAAGTAATCTATCATCCCAAACTTTTCTATCGTTTTATCCACATAAATTATTTACTTCTTCTTGCTTCGATCCATCGGCTTTAACAAAAATAGCATCAACGCCTTTTTCACTAATGTCTACTACTAGATATTCACCTTTTCTTCAGCTAGACGAACCGCTGTTGCTTGTCCTATTCCGCTTCCGCCTCCTGTACTAATAGCAACTTTATTCATCCTATTACCTCCCATTTGAAATATACAACTAGTTTTGTATCCTATAGAACATTACATCTGTATTATTTCCCTAAAACAATAAAAAAAGCACCTATTCATAGGTGTCTAAATAAAATCTGGCAATAGCCCCTTAATTTCTTGCTCTGATTTATTAAAAGTCGTTATCCAATAATTCACTAACTTTATTCCGTCAATTAATTCTATATTTAATCCTTTTGCATATTCATGTGCGCCTTTTGTAAATGAGCCTGTTGTAACTACGTAACCACCAACTGCCCCTTTTTTCATTATATTTGAATGAATCAGAGCAATTGGCTCAAAGCTTAAATCTCCTTGATAGCACTTAACCTGTCCTAAAAAAATGCCTTTCTCTGTCTCATGCTCAAAATCCACACCGAAATCTCTAGTAGGCGATGTTACCCAAGTAGATCCCCCTTTTGCTTTTTCAATCACTTCCGAAACAAAAGTTTCAAACTGGATGGGATCTTGCTTTTGAAATATCGTAGAATAAGAAACGGAATCAACGCTATTTTCTTTACTAAATCTAAAATATAGTCCCATTGCCAACGTGTTTTTTAATTCCTCGCTTAACGCTAGATGATCAGTTAGTAGAGAAGCCTTATATTCATCTTCCTTCTTTGTCCAATAATACTTGATGAATGCCATGACTAAAAGAATCGCTACAATAAGTTCCATATAAATCAAATTATCACTCCTTTACATTATTAAAGGATGGACAATCCATATGGAAAGTATACAGAAAGAGGGGAATATCGTTTTCATTCCCCTCTTCCAAATTAAATAGATTCATGTATAAAATAATTTCAATCTAATGCGTACAATATGTATGTAATTTTAACTATTTCCCCTGAATTTTCTTTCCTTTAAAAGCATATCAATATGTGGAATATTGTCTTCTAAATATACTTCTGAAATTGGTTCAAAACCAAAAGAACCATAGAAAGTTTTTAGATAATCTTGCGCTTGAATTTTAATAGTTGTTTCCTTTAATTCTGTATAAATAAAATCTATACCTCTTTGAACAAGCTCAACTGCATACCCTTTCCCTCTATATTTTTCCTTAACAAAAATTCTCCCTAGTGAAGCTTCTGGATAAGAAACACCTGGTGGCAATATTCGTAAATAAGCAACCAGCTCTCCATCCACCTCAGCATAAAGATGATAAGAGGAAATATCCTTCCCATCTACTTCTAAATAGGGACAATTTTGTTCTACTACAAATACAGCTGTTCGTTCTTTTAATAATTGATACAATTCCATGTTAGTAAGTTCATTAAACCGTTTAAGAATCCATTCCAATACTATCACCTGCAAGAATTTAAATTACCTTCTAAAATACATATATATCAGAAAGCTACTCTTCTATTATATAGGAAGTGAAAGTGAGAATGGACAAATTTGTTATATGGATACACTCTTTCATAGAAGATTTATTTAACACTTTGGGTTTATGCATATTTTTTTCGATCTTTCCATAAAGAGGTGGCTAGAATGGAGTCCAATTTAAAGATTCTTGGCTGCTTCTTTTTTAAACAATAGGCTTTGATATATGTGTTATTCACATCACATACCATTATTACTCGTTGGGAAATAGATCCATCCTTTTTCAGATAAATAATCTCAACAGGTCTTTTTTCTACGCGTGCTCTCTCTAGTTGCTTCCTCATCCTACCATCCTCCTTAACAATTATTATAAACGAACATTTGTTCTTTTTCAACAATAAAAGAAACGTACGTTCTTATTTTTTTAAAAAAAGCCCTGCTAAAAAGCAGGGCTACATGTGAGTTAGTTCTAGCTGTACAAGTATTGTATGTCCATCCCATGTATTCTATGCTTATTTTTTTCAATTGGTTAAGTTTTTTTACAAAATATCCCTTTTATAAACAAACACCCATTTTACTTGTAGACAAACGCCAATGTCATTCCTCCACATATCATAATTAAAAATAAAGGAGGATGACTATGCATCCCTCAATAACTACAGGTCTTGATGGTGCCATTTATCAAGGGTATCCAGCTGTTCAACATGGTCCTTGGAATCAACTTTTACATTGTCCAGGTAACGCTTGTCATGTTCACTATGGTCATGGGACTTACAACATTAAGCAACTTCCTTCTGATCCACATGCTTATTATCATTACTTAGGTCCACTTGTTCCATTAAGTATTAGAAACAAAGAAATATTATCTCTGATAGAAAAAGCAATAGATGGCGAATATTCGGCTATCGCTTGCTATCAGCAGTTAAAAAATAATGCTCCATCTCAACAAATAAAAAAGATTATTCATGAAATCAGACAAGATGAGCTCAGACATTATCAAACTTTTACTGCACTTTATACCACTCTTACTGGAAAGAAATATAATCCAAAAGTAAGTGAGCCATGTCCGAGCAGCTTCAAAAAAGGTATAGATTTTGCTTTTCATGATGAACAAGAAACAGTGGATCTTTATTTAGACATTGCTTATCAAACAGATAATAAACAGATTAAAGAAGAATTTCTACGAGCAGCACATGATGAACAAAACCATGCCGTTTGGTTTTTATACTTTATGAAGTAATTCCAACCACTCTCTTTGCTGTTGAAGGAGAGTGGTTTGTATCTATAGCAAACTCACAATTCCTTCTATTTCTTAAAGCAGCAATTCGTCTTTCTAGCTCCTGTTTCTTTTCTTCTGTATTTTGTAATTCTTCTACTGATATTTCTTCTTTTTGCTGATAATCAAGCTTTGTGATATAGGCTGGTATTATTTCTTTTCTTACGATCTTCTTTGAGTGACCTTTATTATTTTGTTTCCGTTTATTTTCTCGATACTGTAATAGGTACGCTTCTACTTCTTTCATTGATTTTAACTTTTTATCTGTCCAGTCTCGTAAAATGGTCTCTACATAAGAAAAAGACTTTGCTCCACGCTCTACTGCTAGCTCCATTGCTTTTATAACAAGCTCATCAGAAAGGTCCGTACACCAAGCAGAAATCTTTTCAGATATATAACTACCAATCGTTCCAAATCCATTTTGTTCAAAAAAAGTATAAGGAGTATTTGCTTCCCTTATTGCCTTTTCTTCTTTAAAACTTATGGAAGTACTCTCTGTAGTAATTTCTGGTATTGCATTTTCATGCTGAACGATGGAACCTTCACTTTGAACAATGTCACTTTCACTTTGAAATACCACCCCATTAGTTGGAACAAAGCCAAATGAAATCGATTTCCGATACCCTTCAAGTTCAAAACCAATTTGATGTAAATCTATTTGAAGTTTCTTTACATTTAGTCGATATTGCATCGTCTTATCCCACCGAAACTTTGGATTTTTACGTTCATAAAGATATCCGGTTTCTACTAATTTCGTAAGATAACGTCGCATGGTAGTTTCTGAATTCGTAATCATACATTCATCAGAAAGTTCAAGTGCAGATTTATAAATCCAACCATATTGATATTCTTGGTCAATAACTTCTTTATTAAATGCATCTTGTTCCTCTTTTATAAACTCATCAAAATCAGCTATTCTCTCCGACCAATAAATCATTTGATTTAAAACAATAGCAAGTTTATAATCTCCTGTTAGTTTTACTAATTCTTCTTTAATAACTACTTTCTTTGTTTTCTTTCTCATCAAAATTTCCTCACCTTCATTATGACAAAATACAAATACAGCCTTTAAACTGCTTTTATATGTCATATAGAACTTTAGAAGGAAAAAGGACAGGTTATTTTATAAAAAATACCCATTATTTTTCTTACGAATATTCAGTCGGATTAGATTATTCCCCATACAAAAAAAGCCTGAACCTCTATTCATTCAGACTCTCTCTACCTTCTATTTCCGTTATTCAATACCTTCTTAGCATCTACTATAAGTGATACTTGAAAACCATTAAAAAATTAATTTTATTTGCTAATAACTTTTATATCTGGATATATTTCAAGTAATGTACTTATAAATTTCTCTCTATTTTTCGGAGAAATAAGGATAAAACCATAGATACCGTAAGTAATTTCTATCCTTCTTAAGGATAGAGCCGGACTTGAAATTGGGTTCAGTGTTTTTCGAACAGATTTAATGCTCTCAAGAAGAATCCTCTTCTTGAATGGACCAGATCGTATAATCAAGTATTTTTCTTCAATAATATATTCTGTTGTACACCAAAGCCATAGCATAAAAAGAGGCAATACAATGGCTAATAGGACAATTAGGATAAGCTCAAAAAAGGTAGTTGGTTTTACAATAAGTCCGTATCCAGAACTGCAAATGGCAAAAAGCATAGAACCCCAAACGAGTAGTGTTAGCCACCAATCTTTTCTTGATTTAAATTTCATATACATCCCTCCTAGCGCACTTTCGCTATACTATTTATACGGTTCATGCTCTGGAAAAGATTCAATTTGCTAATGTTCATTTGTCGGAATTATGAATAAAATAAAAAATTGCTTTTTGGTAGTTCCATGGGTCTTCCACGTATGGATGATGACTGCCTTTTAATAGCACTATGTTTGAATGTGGAAATTGAAAAGAGGCATGATGACTTGGCCCGATAGCATGATCTTTTTCTCCCGCTATCCTCTTATTAGGTTTACAATTGCATCTTACTCCTGCTACTTCTCATACCTATATTTTTCTACCCTATTTTCAACAGGTAAATAGATTCATATAAACCTATTACTAATCCTTCATTTGAATGTTAGGGCAACGCTTTTTCAACTCATTAATAAATTCTTCTTCATTCAATGGTGATATCTTTACACTCCCAAAAATGCCAGTGTCGTAAAATAATTCTAGTCCCTGTTTGGATGATAGAATTCGATAACCGGTGAATATGTTTTTCGTTGGAGTAACCTTTTTAATCTTTTCATATGGAATTTTACTATGAAATAGGCCACCTCTCACTAACAGAAATTCCTTATTGAAACTATACTTAATAAAAAAAGCTGTCCATATAATGAGACCTTCTATACCAATAAATACAATGGTTATAATAATTATATCTGTTAATGATGCTTCCTTATCAATCAAAGCTGGTAGTAATGTAACTGCTCCGATAAGTAAAATGATTATAGTAATGAAGGAAACAAAAAAACTGTCTATCTTTGCACGGAACGTCATACCTTACACCACTCCTTTAAGGACATTCGGTAATTGCCAATGAATTTTACTTACTCAAACAGCTTCTAGGCAAAAGAAAATACATACTTAAAACTAGTAAAGTAAACTTATTCTCCTAATTTACTCCAAAAATCTCCTAATTGAAGTACCATATCTTCTATTTTATGATCAGCATTTAGATTGGCTTGCCCTGTCACTGTTCCTTGTTCTGATTCATTTGCTCCATTTTTTTGATACTGTAATTCTAAGGAGAAATTATAAATGATTTCATCTGAACTTGTCTGTTCGTAATCAATATTGGTTACTGTTAATGTGTAGTCATGTCGTAAGGCTTCGTTCATTAAAGTAGCACCATAGTAGTTTACGAATTCCTCATATGCATTTCTATCTGCAAAATCAGCTTCATATAACCCTTCTAAATACTTATTAAAAGATGCAAAATCATCCTCTTTTTCTATTTCTTCTAAATATTCTTCTGATGGCCCATTAAACGTATTCTGTAAAACAGCTTCCATTGTTTCAATATTTTCATCTTTTGCTTCTATAACTTTATCATTTTGACAACCAACTACAACTAATAAAAAAACTGTAAGTAATACCGTAGCACAGAATCTTAAGAGAAACTTCATTTTATCTCCTCCTTGTTTTACATACGATTTAATTGGTTGAAAGTTCCATAAAAGTGAATATAAAAAACGCCAGAATCGATTCTGGCGTTAAGTTAAGTTTATTTTACAGTTACAGTAGTTGCCTTACTAGTATTGTTTGCTGCATCTACTGCGTATATGGATAGCTTAGTATTTTTTTTCTGCTTCGAAATTTTAACTTTATATTTCCCTTTTGTATCTGCTGTTCCTTGTCCAATTACTTTACTTCCAACCTTAATAACTACTTTCGCTTTTCCTTCTGTTTTACCAGTTACTGAAGTTGTTTTCGTTGTTACTTTATCTACTTTTGGGGCTGATGGAGGTGTTCCATCTTTAACAGCTATTGTTGTAGCTTTACTTGTGTTCTTAGATGAATCCACTGCATAGATAGAAAGCTTAACGTTTTGTTTTTGCTTGGAAATTTTTACTTTAAAGCTTCCCTTCGAATCTGCTGTTCCTTGTCCAATTACTTTACTTCCGACCTTAATAACTACTTTCGCTTTTCCTTCTGTTTTACCAGTTACTGAAGTTGTTTGTGTCGTAACTTTATCTACTTTTGGTGCCGACGGAGCTGTTGTGTCTTTTACAGTAAGAACAGTTTCTGCACTTTTATTTCCTGAAGAGTCACTTGCTGAAATATATAGTTTTTTTCCGCCATTAATTTTAGAAATAGAGAATTTAAACTTACCATTTTTATCTGCTTTTACACTCTTATTAAGTTTATTTCCATCTTTTAAATATACTGTTGCATTTGCTTCTGTACTACCAGTTATTGTTGTACTTTTATCAGTAACAGCATCCACCTTAGGCTTTCCAGGAGGAGTTACGTCTCTTTCAATAAATTTAAGATTATATGGTACTTTATTAACATCGCCATTATATCGCTCAATGGAGATATAATAAATTCCTGGATTTAATGTAATGTCAGTCGCTTTAGATAAGGTACCATTGCCATATGGAGTATAGAAATATTTATCTGTATCATTATTCTGATCAAATATTTCAACATAAAATCTAACATTAGATGGCATAGTTAAATACATTGATAAGTTCATTTTCTTTGTTACATTAAGTCTATAATAGTCCTTATCATAATCTGAACTTAATGTTGCACCAATTGGATTATTAACTGAAATTAAATTCGAATTAGACATTGAATCATTTTCTTCTTCTTCGAAGTTAGTATTCGCTTTAAAGGATACTCTTAACTGATATGGAATATTATCTTCAAGACCACTATATACTTCAACTTTCACAAAATATGTTCCAGCAGGAAGTCCTGTATAAATCACATTTGATAGATTAGTATTATCATTATACCCAGTATACCAAGTTTCCATGGATTCTCCATGACTATTATATAGCGTCACTTCAAATTTTGAATTTGGGCTTGGTGACAAATCTACTTTAACTTCCCCTTTTTGTGTAATACGAAAAGAGTAATAATCTTCATTATTATATTCATCGGCATACCCTTTATAAATTGAATTTAGAGCAATTGGATTTGCAGTAGAAGGATTATTATTATATTCCTTTTCAAAAAAATCACTTTGTGAATAATCTAGTGCTAATGTATAAGGAATATTATCAGTATAGGAACCACTGTAGTACTCAACCTTCACATAATATGTTCCCTTATCCAGCCCTTGGTAAAATAAAGTTACAGGATTACTTGAATTTTCATAGTCAGTAGAATAGTATTCCATGGAATCACCATCTGCATCATATAGGGTAACTTCAAATTTAGTCCCTGCACTTTCACTTATTTTGAAGGCAATATTTCCAGCTTTACTCAAGGTAAAACGATAATAATCATCATCATATTCATCTTTTAATTGACCTGTTATACTTGCTTTATACTGATTTCCTGTTGAATTATAAAATTTCAATTCTGTTGCTTGACTTAAAGTATCATTTGATTCTGTTTCAGTTGCTGCTTTTGCATCATTAAGACCAATAATAAAAAGGAATGCAAAAGCTGCAAATACTGAAGTTAGTACTTTTTTCACAGTTATCCCTCCTATATAAATATCTTATACTATATTACCACTACTTTATAACTACTTTAATGATTTTAAATCGTCTTATTTCGACTTTATTCTACAATTACATATAACAAACACATCCATAATCCCTAACCTTCTATAAATCATACAAAACAACTAGGAAAAAGGTCCTGTTAAATTTTAGGAAAAATAACCGATATAAGAGAAAACAAACAATAAAAAGAGCATATATTCTCGCTAATAAGTTAGATAGTTTAAAAACAAATAGGAAATTAGTAAATAAAGATAATTTTTAACAAAAACATGTATCTTAAATACCGTTTTTACCATTAAAATAGGAATTAGTTAATTAATTCATTCTCATATTTACATATATTAAGGAGCATTTATGAAATTATTTACAGCGAAGAAACAAAAAGTATTAGTATTAGAACAATTAGATAGTATGGAAGTAGAGTTTAGTTTACCAAAACAATTTCAAATTCAGATCGATATGATTGGATTAACGAAAGTAGATATTAAGAGATTAAAGGCTCTTCAACCGATAGTAGAGAAACATACCGATGATTTAGTGAAAAATTTCTATGATACGATCATGAAAGAGATTTCT
>DATMFU010000271.1:0-5382 GCA_035556015.1 Niallia sp.
CTTCAATTTTCCAAAAAGGAAAATGACAAAAGAAATACTTATATTTGTTTAACTGATCAAGGAAAAGAGCTTTTTGTAGACATAATGGAGAATTTCAATCCAAGTAATAGTACAGCTTTGTCTGCAGCTCTACCTATAAAAAACCTGTATGGGAAGTTTCCTGACTTAATGGATATGGTTACCATTGTCAAACAAATTTACGGGGACAATTTCATGGATATTTTTGAGCAATCTTTTACTAATTTAGATCATATTTTAGAAGAAGATAATGGCCAACTAAAACAAAAGGAACCTGTATTCGTAAAATAAAGAGAAAAAACAACTGGAGAAAAGGTTACTATGGTTTAGGACATTCTAAATCAGTGGTAAGACAGATGAGAAGGCATTATGCTTTCTTATCTTTTTTTTCGAAGAGAACTTTATTCTGTTGACCTTGAGGAATAAGTATACAAGTTTTTGAAAAAGAACAACATTCATTACATACAAGTATGAACGAAATATCCTAGAAGAAAAAAGGGACATTTTTTCAGAGTGACAATATATAACGGAAAAAACTTTATTTATCCTATTGATTTTTTAAGCTTTTCATCGTAAAGTAGCAAAGTGAGTTGGCAAATTTCCAAAGTCACCTTCGTAAAAAAATTTCTATATGGAGGGCATTGACCATGAATTGCTGGAAGACAGTTAACTTTCATAAAAAATATGGTTTTGAACGTCTATTTTTTATGTCTTCCCTAACAATGATAATTTGTTTTCTATTTCTTTATGTGCCAACAACTTCTTATTTTGCACATAATAAGCTATCTGATGATTATTTCATTCTATTAATTATTGGTTTTATATCCATTTATCCATTACACAAACTACTTCATTTGTTACCAATAATCCATTTGAAAGATAAAATAAGAAAAACATGGAAACTACCTTTTCGTTTTTTACCCGTCATTAGCATTCAAGTGAAAGAACCTATTGGCAAAGGTCATTTTCTATTAACAATTATGACTCCATTCATTCTTATAAGCGGTATATTATTAGGTTGTTGCTTTCTTTATACACATTATGTACATTATTTCTTAATTTTGTTCGCCTATCATGTAGGTATATGCGTACCTGATTTTATTCGAATGAAGAATATATGGAAATCTCCAAGAACTTGCTTTGTTGAAGAAAATGAAAATGGATTTGAAATATTGATTAATAATATGCAATAAATAGACTCTAAGATTCTATTACCCTGCTTCGTTTCATATGATAAAAATAGAGATTTCAAGACAGGTTTGTAACAATGAGTAATAATACTATCTTTTTATCATGTTATTTGTTAATGTAAATAACATATACTAAATACGCTTATAAGGAGGGAATCAACGATGATCTCCATTTTTATTCTTGTTGCCATCTTTATTTTATACAATATTAATAGACTGACAAATGCTCTATGTTTACAAAAAGAGATACCAGAAGAAAAACAGCCAAAAGTATTTCGGACCATTAATGTTCTTATCACAATTCTTTTGATTTCTTCCTATGTAGATATGCTGTTTTAAAAAATAGAGAGAAAAGAAAGAAGCAGCAAAACATTTGATTTCAATTGTTTTGCGTACTTCTCTTCTTTTTATTATTCTATTAATCTTATAGCCAAGAAGCTCCAATGATTATTAATAAAATGAATAGTACTACTAGTAAAGCAAATCCTCCACCATAAACTCCTGTACCTCCAGACATGAAGATTCCTCCTCTCTCTGATTGTTCTTTTTTACTACCGTGGCTTATTGTTAGTCCTTCACCCTAGTAAGAATTTCTAACCCTGTTTTTGTGTATTTTTTATAGCCACGCAGCGCCGACGATAATTAGTAAGATAAATAATACAACAATTAACGCAAAACCTCCGCCGTATACATTACCCATAGTAACACCTCCTTTAAGGTTGCTACCATTTTCTTAACGCTTATGTTGTTTCGGTACTATTCCAAATAAAAAGTAAGAGAATAACCTTTATTTGCTAGCCCTTCGCCTTTTCAACATAGACACCGTAACAACTTAAAATAAATTTACTTCAGTATTTTAAGAGCTTTTTTTCAAGCTCACTGTATATTATGTATTTGCCCTAATTTCGGAACAGGATATACACCCATTTTTTTATTATGGCTAGTCTTAGTTATCTTCGTTCATACTTCATATGATGCACTATCATGCAATTAATACTTGTAATTGAAGTTAATTATTTATGATAAAAAAAATACAAGGAGCACTCCTTCTAAAAGTAGGAAGCTCCTTGTATTTTCAATTTTCATAAACCCTTTCTTCACCATTGCGTTGTTTTCTTGCTGCTTCTAACCGCTTCATATATACTTCCCCTTCTTTTTCAATTATTTCATTCTCCTGTTTTCTATCTTCTTTACCTGTCTTAACAGCCATAAAGGCACTCACGACAATGCCACCTAAAACAAACAAAACCCACATTGGTACTTCGAACATATGAATACTCCCCTTTCTAGTAAACCATCATTTACTTCATCCTATGCTAGAATAAGTAGATTATTCCTAGTTCAAAATGCAAATAAGAGAAAAAAAGATAGATAAACATCTATCTTAAAAGTATATTATTTAAAGGATCGGTTATCCCTTTGGTCTTATTTATGGAAAGTTGGTTTATAAAAAGATCTGTTTTCTAATGGGAATACTCTTTCTGTAAATTCTCCTGGTTTCACTCTCTCTAATGCTCGATCAAGCATATTCATTTTTGCATCAAGATTATCAATATAATGTAAAATTTCTGCTTCCTTAATTAACGGAGCTTTCGGACTTCCCCATTCTGGTTTACCATGGTGGGAAAGAACTAAATGTTGTAGTATCACTACTTCTTCTCCTCTAATGCCTAGCTCATCAGCTGCTTTCCCAATTTCATTTACCATAATAGTTATATGACCAAGTAAATTTCCTTCTATTGTATAAGTAGTTGAAATTGGTCCAGATAACTCTATTACTTTTCCTAAATCATGAAGAATAATTCCACCATATAATAAATCCTTATCTAAACTTGGATAAAGAGTTGCTATCGCCTTAGCCAAATCTAACATACTCACGACATGGTAAGCTAGACCTGAGACGAATTCATGATGGTTTTTAGTTGCAGCTGGGTACTCCAAGAAATCTTTTTGATATTTCTTTACTAAGTGTCTCGTAATTCTTTGGATATTAGGATTTTTCATTTCAAATATATATTGTGTAATCTTACTCATCATCTCATCAACAGTAAGAGGGGCTGTTTCTAAAAAGTCAGCTAACATTACTCCATCTTCACTGTTTGCTACTCTAATCTGGCGTATTCGTAATTGAAGTCTCCCCCGATAACTTTGAATATCTCCATTAACCTTTACAATTGTTTCAGGTCGGTAGTTCTGTTCATCTATATCTGTAGCATCCCATAATTTCGCTTCAATTTCTCCACTTTTATCTTGAAAAATTAATGTCATAAACGGCTTTCCGTTACTAGCAACTGCTTTTGCAGCACTTTTGATTAATAAATAGGATTCAAATTGTTCCCCAACTTCATATTGAAGTACTCCGGTCTTAATCATTCTTTCTCTCCCTTTTCATTAGTATTTCTTCAGTATAACATGAAGTTTCTTTCTTTTTATGAGCTTGCTTTGATTTCCTCAGTTGGTAATTTGTATACACTTCTTTCTGAAAATAGCGATAGTAAATGGCGATGACAAGTAAAAAAGATTAGCTGATTATTTTTACATGATTTTAATAACTCCATCACTTTACTTGTCCTTTTTTCATCAAAGTTAACAAAGCTATCATCAATAATAAATGGAAAGGAATACTGGCTATAAAAAGTTTGAGCAAGGGCAATTCGGATGGATAAATATAATTGTTCAGTTGTTCCTTGGCTTAATTCTTTCGCTTCATAAATAACATGATTATTGCTTGCTACCAGAAATCCTGCTCCCTCTTGTTTAGGAATGATTCGAATATATTTTCCATCCGTAAGAAATGCTAAATTTTCTTCTGCCTTTTCCAGCATTATAGGCAATTGTTTTTGTTTATATTGTTCTACGGTTCTTGTAAGTAGTTGTCGCGCTAGAGCAAATTTTCCCCATTCCTTCACATCTTCTGCAAACTCGTCCTTTAGTTGTTTATAGGAGTGTAGAATTTCTGTATAGGTTCCACCACTTTCAATTGCTTTCACTGCTAATTGGTTAGATGCCAATTGTTCCATTAAGCTTTTAATACTAGTAGATAAAGTTTTCAATTTATCTTGTTTCTTAAGTAACTGTTCTTCTGGTTCTAAAATCAACTCGTATTCTTGATACTTTTCTTTAGGTATATTAGACATTTTTAATTGTAATTGAATGGTTGAGAGCCTCTCCATGGAATTTCGTCTTTCTTTATCTATTGATGCTATTTTATGGAATTCCTCTTCTTCCTCAACTGCTGCGATAGAAAAAAGCTTCTTCTTTTCATGTAAATAGTGATTACGTTCCGTTTGATACGATTCGATATTTTCCTTAATCTCCCCTTGCTTTCTTTTCAAATCCAATCGTACTTTTTCTTTTTTCTTTTCTTCTGCTAAATTTTGCTTTAATCGATAACACATATTAGGAATGGTATCCTCATCTTGTGAAATAAATTGATAAAATAACTTTGTGATTGTATGAGAAATATGTTCGGACTCTCTCCATATAGTATTTATTTCATTACTTATTGATTTTCGTTCTTTCTCTTTTCCTTTCCAATCATCTATTAACATAAACGCATTGAAAATTTGCTGTATGGCTAATTCATATGGTATTTGTAGTTCTTTTGCCAAATTTCTTAACAATTGTTGATGTGCTAGATAATCAGCTTCCCATTTTTCAAAACCTTGTAGTACTCTCTCATAGTTATTATTTTGCTGTTCCAGTTTAAACTGAAGCTGCATATATTGTTCTCTTAACAGTGTATCTTCCTTTAGTTTCCTTTCCTCTATAAGCAAAAGGTCATTTCCTCGTTCTACCGACGTTAGTATAGACTTTCTTTCTTCATGAAGAAGATTCATTTTCTTTTGTTGCTTTCTCATTTCCTTGTTAGCACGATTCCGTCCTCCAACAAATAGAAAAGCGCTAATGATACAGAAAGATAAACCAAGAAATAACACCAACCATTGGTGAAAAAAGAAAGAAATAACAGTAAGTAAGAGACATACAAAGGAGAAAGTACTTAACAAAATAGCGTTATGTTTAGCGCGCTCCTTTTCCTTCCCTAATAATTCTGTTAACTGATTCATTTCCCACTCTAGTAAATTTGCCTTTTCATTGTCCCATTTTGCCTGATTTTCATTACTTACAAGGTCTTCTAATTTCTTTCTTTCTTCATTTGATAGCAGTCTAGCCT